>JAKSJH010000155.1 GCA_024398315.1 Bacteroidales bacterium | reverse complement strand
AAGTTGAGTCGTCCGGTATGCGTGAGTATAAGTTCCATGGTCTCGATGAAGAAAGATTGAAAAGATTTGCTTAAATTTGTATGGCTCTTGAGAACTATGACCAGCGCACTGGTGTCTTTGTTCCATGCCGTCCGCGAGGTGCTGTTAAGCTACCCGGAAACGGGCTATTGTATACGTAAGTAATTGAAAATTATATAATTGTTAAATTTTTAACGAATCATTGTTCAGAATGATGACAATAAAACTATAACCAATGGGAAAGATTCTTGTTTTGGGCAGCAGCAACACTGACATGACAGTCAAGACTGCTGCATTGCCGGCTCCGGGAGAGACAGTCCTGGGCGGTGAGTTCACGATGAGCCCGGGAGGAAAGGGCGCCAATCAGGCTGTGGCTGCCAAGAGAGCCGGCGGCGATGTCTCTTTCATCTGCAAAGTCGGCAATGACGTGTTCGGCGACAACGCCCTGAAGCATTATGTTGCTGAAGGGATCGATGTGGAAGGGGCGCTCCGCTCTGAAAAACCATCCGGCGTGGCTCTCATAACCGTGGACGAGGAAGCGGAGAACTGCATCGTGGTGGCTTCCGGCGCCAACGTGGACATCACACCTGAGGACATAGAGGCTTCGAGGCCTCTTCTGGAATCCTGCGACATCCTTCTGATGCAGCTTGAGATTCCTGTCGAGGCTGTCCTGAAAGCCGCGCGCATCGCTTTTGAGGCCGGTGCAACCGTCGTTCTCAATCCGGCACCTTATGCCGAACTTCCGGAGGAGATGTTCAAGTACATTTCGCTGTTCATCCCGAACGAGACCGAACTTTCGTCCTTCTCGGGGGTTGATGTGACTGACCCTGAGTCGGCCTGCAAGGCCGCGGAAGTCCTTTTCGCCAAGGGCGTCGGCAGAATGATAGTCACGATGGGCAGCAAGGGCTCCCTCATCCTCGACGGCGGCGAGCCTCAGTTCGTCCAGGCACGGAAGGTCAAGGCCGTCGACACTACCGGAGCGGGCGACACTTACTGCGGCTCTCTCTGCGTGGCCCTTTCCGAAGGTAAGTCCCTCAAGGACGCAGCCGCCTTCGCAACGGCTTCATCGGCGATTTCCGTCACCAAGATGGGCGCACAGACAGCCATCCCGACAAGGCCTGAGATCGAGGCCTTCATGATGTAGTTTCCTGAATATTCCAACACAACTGAAAAGATTATGTATATAGTTAACAGCTACGGACTTGCAGTAGTCCTTTGTTTCGTTATCATGCTCTGCTGGGGCTCCTGGGGAAACACCCAGAAACTCGCTGCGAAGAGCTGGAGGTATGAGCTCTTCTACTGGGATTATGTCATCGGAATGGTCATATTCTCGCTCATCCTCGCTTTCACGCTCGGTACTTTCGGCCCTGAAGGACGTTCCTTCTGCCAGGACATCTCCCAGGCTTCCTGGTCATCGATCCTGAGCATCATCATCGGTGGCGTGATATTCAATCTCTCCAACATCTGCCTTTCTGCGTCGACTTCAATCGCAGGAATGTCGGTCGCTTTCCCTGTCGGATGCGGTCTGGCTCTCGTGCTCGGTGTGGTCAACAACCTCAGGGTCGAGGCGTCACAGGGCGCGCTCAAGAGCAATCTGACATTCCTGGCCATCGGCGTGGCTCTTGTCGTCGTGGCAGTCATCCTCAACGGAATCGCTTCCGGTAAGAAAGCCGGCAGCGCCGAGGTCGACAAGGCCAGCCAGCGCAAGGGCATCATACTGGCAGTGGTCGCCGGCATAGTGATGTCGTTCTTCTCGTCATTCGTGATGAAGGCTATGGACCTCAAGGACTTCGCAGCAATGGAACCGGGCAAGGTGGGACCTTACACCGCGATTGTCGTGTTCAGCCTCGCTGTCCTCGTCAGTCATTTCATCTTCGGCCCGATATTCATGAAATGGCCTTTCGTCGGTGAGAGCGTGAAGATGTGCGAATATTTCAAAGGCAATGGCAAGACCCATCTGGTGGGTATGCTCGGAGGCTGCATCTGGTGCCTCGGTACGGCTCTCAGCTACATTGCAGCGGGCAAGGCCGGTGCTTCCGTCTCCTATGCCCTCGGCCAGGGTGCACCGATGGTCGCCGCTATCTGGGGAGTCTTCGTCTGGAAGGAGTTCAAGGGCTCCGACAAGAAGGTGTTCAGTCTCCTCGGCCTTATGTTCTTCTTCTTCGTGGCCGGTCTTGGACTTATCGTCGCTGCCGGGATGTAAGAATATTACCTGTCTTGAAATGTATATGAAAAGAATACTTATGCTGTCTGCTGCGTTGTCAGCAGCCGTAGTTGTCGCCGCAGGGTGCGGCAACAAGACGGTCGAGGAACCTGAGGGACCGATGTCGGTCATCTTCGAGACCGACATGGGAAACGATGTGGATGACGCCCTTGCGCTCGACCTTCTTTACAAGTATATGGACGAAGGACGCATCAACCTCCTCGGCGTGATGATCAACAAGGTTGAATATGGGGCTGCTGAATATGCCGACATCGCCCGTACCTGGTACGGCTATCCTGACATCCCGGTTGGAATCATCAAGGAGGGTCCGGACTGCTCTTCCGATGCTGTGAACTATGCGGCCGCCGTGGCGGACCTCAAGAAGGAGGACGGCACTCCGGCATTTGCAAGGACGGTCGAGGATTGCTCGACACTTCCTCTTGCAGTCGATCTCTACAGGAAGATCCTGGCTGACCGGCCTGACGGCTCCGTCACGATTGTCTCCACCGGCTTCTCCACCAATCTCGCCCGCCTTCTCGACACAGGGGCTGATGAATATTCAGACCTGTCAGGAAAGGACCTTGTGGCTCAGAAGGTCAAGCGCCTTGTGATCATGGCCGGGGTCGCAACCAATCAGTCCGCTTCGGAATACAACGTTACCAAGGACGTTCCATCCGCCCAGAAGGTCGCTTCCGAGTGGCCTACGGAACTTATCACCTCACCTTTCGAGGTCGGCATCTCAGTCTGCTATCCGGGCCAGAGCATCGCCGAGGACTTCGGATGGGCTGAGTACAACCCTATGGTGGAAGGCTACAAGGCCTACCTGCCTATGCCGTATGACAGACCGACATGGGACCTCACCGCCGTCCTTTATGCAGTGGAAGGCATCAGGGGAGAGAATGACGCATCGTATTTCAATGTCGTCGGCCCTGGAAAACTTGAGTTCACCGATGAGTCTTTCACCCGTTTCACTCCTGATCCGGAGTGCGACCGCTACTATCTGGAGGCTGATTCCCTGCAGATGGCGAACATCCTCGGACGCTTCAAGGAACTGCTTGTGAGACAGCCTGCGGTGATGGCTTCCCAGGAACAGTAATCCGGCTCTCAGTCCTTACATATTCATTCTATCAATCGTACAGCAGTGAAAACCAGAATCCTTTCTATCTTCGCCGCCGCTTCGGTTCTATGCTCCTGTTCAGACTCTCCTGAACCCGTTCAGAAGAGCATTCCTGCATGGGGGGACCAGGGCAACGGCACCTACATCAATCCGATTCTCAATGCGGATTTCTCCGATCCTGACGTGACCCGGGTGGGGGATACCTATTATATGGTAGCCTCAGATTTCCATTTCATGGGGATGCAGGTCCTGAAATCCAAGGACCTTGTCAACTGGGAATATGCCGCCAGAATCTACGACAGGCTGGACGCTCCCGGGTACGACACCAATGAACGCTATGCCTGCGGTTCTTGGGCTCCTTCCATCAGGTATCATGACGGGAAGTTCTACATGTTCGTCTGCAGCCCTACCGAGGGATTGTGGATGAGCAGTGCCGAGAAGGCGGAAGGTCCGTGGACGAAACCTGTGATTGTTCATGAAGGTACCGGTCCGGGCTGGGAGGATCCTTGTCCGTTCTGGGATGAGGACGGCAGCGCCTATCTGGGAAGGAGCAATGTCGGGGCCGGCCCGATAATCATCCACAGAATGAGCCCTGACGGCACGAAGCTCCTGGACGAAGGAGTCACCGTGTATGAAGGTCCTGTCGCTGAAGGCACCAAGATCCACAAGTGGAACGGCTGCTACTATTTCAGCATTCCTGAAGGCGGTGTCGGCCAAGGATGGCAGACGGTTCTCCGCTCGAAGAGCATCTATGGCCCTTTCGAACGTAAGATTGTCCTCGAAAGCGGCATGACCGGCATCAACGGGGCCCATCAGGGGGCGATTGTCGACACTCCTGACGGTCAGTGGTGGTTCTTCCATTTCCAGCAGGTCGGTGCACGCGGCCGTGTCGTCCATCTTCAGCCTATGCACTGGTCCGACGGCTGGCCGGTGATCGGAGTTGACCAGGACAGGAACGGAGTGGGCGAGCCTGTGTATTGCTGGAAGATGCCATATTCAGGGACTGTCCCTTCAAAACCAGCGTCATCCGACAGTTTCGATTCGCCGGAACTCGGGCTTCAGTGGCAGTTCAACCATAATCCTGTGGACGGAGAGTGGTCCCTGACCGAGAACCCTGGCAAGTTCACGATCCACGCCCTCAAGGCCGAGTCTTTTGTCAAGGCCCGCAACAGCATCTCTCAGAAACTCCTGGGCTACAAGGGCTGCGTGACCGTCTCGATGGAGGTGGGCGGCCTGGAGAAAGGACAGCATTGCGGTCTTGCCGTGGCGAGTGACAGGAACTATGTCATAGGCCTCAGCAACGAGGATGGCGGCACCAGCCTCTATTATGAAGCGGACGGCGGTGTCAGAGCGAGTTGTGCATTCTCCGGGAAGAAGATATTCTTCAGACTTCATTACGACACTGATGCGAAGGAATTCAGGTTTGAATATTCAGCCGACGGCAAGTCATTCACTGCGTTCGGAGACGTATTCTCTCCAGAATTCGGCAACTGGAAGGGTGCAAGACCGGTGCTCTTCTGCTATAATGCTGAGCAGGACGGCGGTAGCGCCAGCTTCGATGATTTTGTCGTGGACTACGACACGGAGCCCAGAACGGAACTGTTCTCCAACCCAGTCATAGCCCGTGACTGGCCGGATCCGACTGTCTGGGAATGCGACGGTACCTATTATTCTGTAGCTACCGGTCTCGGAACGCTCCTGACGAGCAATGACATGGTGACCTGGACAGACACGGGACGGTCGCCGCTGACGGAAGAGTCACGTTCTGAACTGTTCGGAAGGTCCGGCAACATCTGGGCTCCCTGTGTCACCAGAATCGGTGACAGATGGGTCCTCTATGTCTCCATCTATGTGAATGACGACAACTGCAGGATAGCAGTGATGGATTCGGCCACACCTGACGGCCCGTTCGAGTGGAAGGGCATCCTGATTGACGGCGTCCCTGATTTCGGCATCGCCAATGCCATCGATCCGTTCACTCTTGTGGACAAAGGTCGCGTATGGCACTTCTTCGGGAGCCTTGAGGATGGCATCCATCTGGTCGAACTGACTTCCGATGGTCTCAAGGTCAAGGAAGGAGCCGTGCCGGTCCACGTTGCCGGTGTCCGCCATCCGGCCAACAAGTTCGTCAGCGAAGCCTACGAGGGGTCTTATGTGATGAAGAGGGGAGACTGGTGGTATTTCTTCGCTTCCGGCGGGGCGTACTACGACGAAACCTACCATCTTGTCGTTGCGCGCTCCCATGACCTGTGCGGCCCTTACTATGACCGGGAAGGCAATGTCTTCACCGACGGCAGGACTCTGCCGGTGCTTCAATCCCGTAAGGGGGACCACTTCATCGGCCCCGGCCATAACGGAGATGTCTTCGTAGCTGCTGACGGTAGTACATATATGTATTACCATTCACATGCCTCCGATTTCCCATCAAGCGAACGTCCGACTCTGCTTCAGCGGGTGTTCTGGGATGATGAGGGATGGCCTTTCTTCAAGAATGGCAGCCCTGCGGAGCGGGATGTCAAGCCTCGGCGCAATGAAGAATGAACCTGCTGCAACGGCTTCTGAAAATTTCGAAAAAAAGTTCATTTTTTATTTAAATGTTATAACCTCTCCATCTAGGGGAGGTTACATTTTTTTACGATTGCATGGCCTGAAAAAAGACTGAAAAAAAACTTAAGAAAAAGTTTGCAAGTAAGGAAATAATGTCTACCTTTGCACCCGCTTCCGAAAGGGGGTACACAACAAGATCATTGAAAAGACTGAAGGAAGTACAAGCAAGTACCGAAAATTC
>JAKSJH010000154.1 GCA_024398315.1 Bacteroidales bacterium | reverse complement strand
GGCTTCGGCTTGTCAGCCTCGAGTATGATGCCGTACTCCTCGGCCGCCATATGGATGATCTCCTCGACCTCAAGCTTGATGCGGGTGAAGTTCTCCTGGATCTCCTCCTTCATGTCTCCCTCGAACATGCGCACCGGAGGGCGCTTCGACCAGTGGTCATTCGATTTTTTCTTCTTCGGCCTCTGGATCTCTCCGCAGAAGAACTTGTAGTCGTTCCTGCGCCCGTTGTCATCCTGGGTCTTTCCGCAGAACACACCCTGGGTGAGCGTCTCGATCATCGAGACAGGGAGCCTGTCCTCCAGCTGACGTGACAGTGTCTCCGAACGCGAGTCCTGGCCGTAGCTCTGGCTGCGCCTGTCGCGGAATTCCTTGCCGAAGGAGCGCGAGAGGTCCTGCGCGGTCTTTCCGTTCACCTGACCGGAGAAGATGTTGCCGACGGTATTGAAGATGACGTCAGACTCCTTCTGGCCATAGTCACGTACCAGCTGGCTCTTGTCCTGCGCACCGAGGACGACAGCCACCTTGTTGGAACGAGCGGTCGCAATCAGGTTGTCGAGCCCCTTCACGAAGATTGTAGGGAGCTCGTCCAGAAGCACTCCTGAGTGCAGTTTCCCTTTCTCGTTCACTGTCTTGCACAGACGGGATGTGTACAGTGCCAGGGTCGTTCCATAGATGGCCTGACGCTTGGGGTCGTTACCCACGCATACGATCTTCGGCTCCGACGGATCATTGATGTCAAGTGAGAAATCGTCGCCTGAGAGGACCCAGTAGAGTTCCGGTGAGGCGAATTTCGCAAGAGGGATGGTTGCCGACGCGATCTGACCCTGCAGCTGGTCCTGAGCTCCTCCTGAGAGAGCATTGAGGAACGGCGCGATCTTCACCTCCAGCTCAGGAATCTTGAACATTATGTTCAGCACGTCTCGGTAGTCGCGTGCCGTCATCTCCACCAGATGGGGGAAGGTGCAGTAGCGGCCGTCCTTCCATTTCCTGAGGAACCATATCAGGCAGTCCAGGTATACCTTGGCGGACATGTCGAAGAAGTCGTTCTTCTGCTCCTTTCCCGGCGATATGTTCAGCATGATGACTTCAGCCACCTCAGCGCTGTCGGCAGGGTCGTTTATGTAGCGAGCCGCCATCGGGTTGCATCGGTTCGAGAAGTCAGGATGCGCGAAGTCGATCGTGTAGAACTTCGGCTTGACCTTGTATGAACCCAGATGGTCCACAAGCTCGTTGTATACCATCTTCGTGAGGTCAGGGTACTTGTAGTCATACACGAACATCGAGTATCCCTTCGCTATCATCTGCTCGATGAAGGGGCCATATACCGAATATGACTTGCCCGATCCCGGGGTGCCGAGAATCAGCGTCCCGCGGAACGGGTTCACCACGTTGATCCAGCCCCGATGGAACCGTCCCTTGTGCTGGTATCTTGTCCTGATGTTGATCGAGTAGGCGTTGCGGATCCTGTGGCCGCATTGCTTGAACGTGTCGTTCATAGGGTCGGCAGGAAGACCGCCAAGGCCAGTATGTCTCCAAAGACAGTGTACTCCTATCACGGCAAGGGAAAAGCCCAGGACAGTCGCCAGGACGAACTGAAGGGGAGTGACAGTGCCAATGAGGTATATGACCAGACCTACGAAGAACAGTGCGAAGGAGGTTACAAGCGATACAGTAGGAGTGCCCACGCTGCCGCGCAGGAACACTCCCATGCAGAACAGCAGAAGCGCCAGCGCCTTCTCATGGAGCAGCGGAACGATCAGGCCTGCCTGACGGATCAGAGCCACGACCAGGTCCAGCCAGTGGCTTGTCCAGCCTATGCTGCGAAGGAATCCGTAACCTCCGTAGTATACGCAATGCGCAAGAAGCGTGACACCGACTATCATCAGTGCCACGCCGTATCCGTCATTGTCATGCCTTGCCATTGATCATATCCTCCTCTTTCGTCTTCGTTTCTTAGGGATGTCATGCTCGCCGAAGTCTCCCGATGAAGCAGCTGCCTCGATTGCTCCCTGGACAATCATCCTGGTGACCGATTGTTCTTCAGACTGCTTCCTTGCTACAGATGCCGGTGCATCCTGAGAGCTAGAGGCAGACCATGCCCCTGTGGACAGCTCCTGGAAGGCCGCTGCTGACAGTCCTTTCTCCAGTTCCGAGCCCTTGAACACAGACCGTGATGTATGGTCAATGAAGGTTACTCCGAGGATTCTTCCCTCGTCGGTGCGGGAGAACACTGCGTCAATGCCCTTGGATGAGAGCTTGCGTCGGAACTCCTCTTCGCTGCGGGCGTCGGAGAGAGCAGCCTTGACGCAGCCGTTTACCCGGGACCTTCTTCTGAACGTATCCTCGTTGGACCACCTGTTCTTCTGGACTGTCTTCTCCATCTCCTCGCGGGACGGTATCATGAGATCCATGGCATCGATGGCTGCGCATCTTGGTTTTCCCTTGTTGTCCAGCAGCTGATAAGATACCGCCGAAGGTGTCTCTATCGTGCGTACCCCAAGGCACTCAAGCACAAGACGCAGCTGCGTCATGGTGGTGCATCGGTATTTCAGAGCTTTCTCTATGAGCGTCGAGAGCGTCATGCTCACATCCTGCCCCTGCTCGTTCCTGTCTGCTCCGTCAGGGCGGCCGAGAGTGAACCCGTAGCGTGACTGGAGCGAACGGACGATCTCATTGCAGCGTTTGTTCTCGTACAGGTCGTTTATCTTGTATCCCTGGGCATCTACACGCACGGACACTATGTGCCAGTGCCGGCGGCCTGTGTCGTTATGTTCGTAGATGACCATAGGCTGACGTCCGTATCCAAGCTGCTCCATCATGTCCCTGATGACGCGCAGCGCCTTGTCCCTGTCCATATTGTCGGTCACCGACGGATTGACGCTTGCGTGGAAGACCGTGTTCCTGCTCTTTCGGGATCCTCTCTCGAATGCCTCCAGGACATCATACGACCTTGAGACATAGATGGTGCCGGTGTTCCACAGCCCCACGACCTCACACTGGCCTGCATCGACCTTGCGGTCATTGTAGTCCAGCACGCGGCTCACGCTTGAGGAAGGGGGCTGTATCTTCACCACCATGGCAGAGACCCACTATTCCGGCAGATCGTCTGACTGGCCAGGGTTCTTTGCCTGAGGCGCGAACCAGATCCTGTCCGCAGAGACGCGGAAGTTGCGGTACTTCTGCCCGTCCTTCTCGCTGTCATAGATCTGCAGCTCACCGCTGACAAGAAGGGGAGTCCCCTTCACGAGCATGCCCGGAAGTTTGCCCTTGGTCTGGAACGAGGTGCATGGATAGAATGTGGACGTACCCTTGGAGTCACGGCAGCATAGGGTGAATGAGAGGAACTCTGTTCCTGAATCCGACTTGCGGAGCTGTGCGTCTGCGCTCAGGTATCCGCTCAATGTGATCTGTTGCATTTGCTTTATGGTTATGGTTGTGTGTTTCCAATGGAGTCTCCTTTCTCAAGGAGGACGGTTATCCTGTACAGGTAGCTTGAAACCTTCTTGAGCCAGTACTGCATCGTGGAGTCAAGCTCGCCAGCGCTGTTCCTGGATGCTGAAGCATTGATGTTGTGGCATGCGGTGTTCACGTTCACGCCAATCTTGCGTATGTGTGAAACCAGTGACGCGTACGAGCCTGAAGATCCTTGCCCGGCATCCGCACTCCGCACTTTCCTTGATCCCGGCTTAATGGAGAACACGCGGTCACGGATGAACAGGGAGCGGTTGCGGTAGCCTTCCTCGGACATCATCCTGTCGAAGTCTATCCGCTCCCGTTCCGTGAGCTTGAAGCTCAGCTTGCATGTCGTAGGTTCCCTGCGTGCCATCCTCTTCTGTAATACGGTTTTCAATTCATGCTGGACAGACCCCTTCCGCCACAGGCAGATGCGACTCCGGAGCGAAGGACAGAGCCGAACGCAAAACGGTCGGACTTCTGCACATCTTGCCTGTTTCCGGAAACCGGAACGGAAGGGGTGTGTCCTGACGCAAAAGTGCGAAGTGAATTTTACGAACGGAATACTGAGTCCTAACTTCGTCACAGATTCAGCGAAATCACATGATTCACGCAGGATCACGACAAGTAAACCAACAAAAGACTAATCAAGACAGGAAACCATGGAAGAAAAGAAGACAATCCATTCAGGCCAGCTGCAGAACGACGGGTACTTCGATCCGTTCGCAGTCGAAAGGCCAGGAAGATCATCCGATTCCCAGAACCCGGACACAAGGGATGAAAGGGAAGAAAAGGACGAAACGGAATCAAAAGGGGAGGAAATAAGCGAAAAGCGTGAAATCCCGGAGACAAAGGAATCTCAGCGGTACAGGCAGAGGACCCAGCGTGTCGTTACCTTCAGCATCAGACGAGACATCATCGCGATGCTGCGTACGGTGCAGGCAGTGCTGCAGCTCACCGGCAGACCGAAGACCAGCATGAACGACCTGCTCTACAGGTTCACCCAGAAATGCGTGAAGGCTGAATTCCCGGAAGCCTGGCATCTCATCGGGAGCCGTGAGAGGAAGGCAGATGACAATGAGGAGTAGATCCGGCAGCAATGGGAACAACGTGAAACCACGGTTTTCACATCTACCTCTGACCCCGGGCGGGTGGGCTGCCGTCACCCTCGGAATCTGCAATCCTTGCAAACTCTTCGCATAGCCGATGCACTCTGATACCTTTGCATCAGTCAAACAAAAAGAACACGGCAATGGAAGAAACAAAATCAATCAACGTCTACAATCTCCTGATCATCGATGAGTCCGGCTCGATGCACTCCATCTATGAGCAGGCAATCTCAGGCATCAACGAGACCATCAACGGCATCCGCAATGCGCAGACCGACTACCCTGACCAGAACCAGTACGTCTCAATAGTCACATTTGAGGGGAACGGAATGAACGCGGTCAAGTTCAGAAGGGACAGGGTGCCGGTATCCAAGGTGGAGGATATGACCAGCAAGGATTACCGTCCCGGTGGATGCACGCCTCTATATGATGCCATGGGCAAGGCAATCTCCCATCTCGATGCCTGCATCAACGAAGGTGACGCCGTCCTTGTCACGATAATCACCGACGGATACGAGAATTCATCTGAGGAGTTCTCAGGCAGAGCCGTGAAGGAACTCGTCTCAAGACAGAGGGAGAAGGGATGGACCTTTGCATACATCGGGGCCAACCAGGATTCCGTCGAGGTGGCAAGGGACCTGAACATATCCAACGCAATGAACTTCGATGCCAGTCCTTCAGGGACGGTGCACATGTCCGTCAAGTATGAGAAGGCAAGGAAGAAGTTCCTCAAGGATGTGGATTTCTGCATCAAGGAACGTATTGTTGATCGCAATTCATTCCTTGGAAAACTTGAGGATCTTTTCGTGGAAGACGAGAAGTAGGGAACTGCTATTCCCAGATTACGAGCGAGCGGTCGAGAGCGATTCTCTTGGCCGCTCCTTTTTCGCCATCGATGAAGTAGAACCTGGCGATTCGTTCGTCGACTATGTCCCTGAAAGCCTTTCTGGCCTTTGAGACCTTCTCGTTGATCGAGTTACTCATGATGGAATCGGTCAGGTCGCTGATGCTCTTCTTGATGGCGTCCAGGTCACTTCTTCCGCTGATGGACATGTAGATGGACTCCAGCTCGCGCTTATGGTCGTACAGGTCCTTGTAGCGGATGCCTTCGTCATGCTTGAGATACAGGAGGAATACGGCCTTTGTGAGAGTGTCCATCTTCACTTCCTGATGATCGAAGTCATCAAGTATGATTTCATGCCTTTTTGTGATTCTGAGATGGCTGAGCTTGACCCTGTAGGAAAGAACAGCCTCGATCTCTTTGATGGTGACGCCATATTTCTTCTGGAGGGCCTCTATCTCGTCTACGAGAGCCTTTGTTCTCTCATCAAGGTCAAGGTCGATCGGTTTTGGCTCCGGGATGATTGAACGTACTGCCTTCTTCGAAGTCTCGAGAAGGGACTCGTCTTTCTTGACCTTAGGTCTTTTAGCAACCGTCCTCGGCTTCTTTACCTTTGCGGGAGCTTCGCCTGGGAAAGGCAGGTCCAACGCACATTCCTCAAGAAGAACGTCACTATACTTAGGCCGTTTCTCCTCTCTAATGGAAAAACGTACTTCATCGTCAAAGCTCTCCCTGAACCTGATTTCGGAATCCTTGGCTTTAGGAGTCACGACAGGCGGCTCTTCTTTCCAGACAAAGCCTGGGAAGAAATAATTCATCGCATCGGATGACAATGT
>JAKSJH010000153.1 GCA_024398315.1 Bacteroidales bacterium | reverse complement strand
GAGTTGCAGCTGCTGGGCTCGCTTCTGCGGTCGTCCGCTGTGTGCTCTTCCTTTAAATAATCCCCTCCCTGATTCTCGACCAGAATGCATGGCACTCCCTTGCATGCAAGCGGCCAGTGGTCGCTGTTGGCGGCAAGTTCTCCAAGTTCGAGATGGTCGAACAGGGATTGGTTCTGGTCGTTTATCCTGCACATTTCTTCGAATCCGCGCATGCCGGCATCACTGACTTCGCAGTACTGCACAGGATTGTTGTCCCCGACCATGTCCAGGTTGAAAAGGTATTTGACCGACTCCAGCGGGAACGGGGGATTATCGACGAAAAAGGTTGATCCTCTGAGGTTCGCTTCCTCACCGGCGAATGCGACGAACCAGATGTCGAACTGCTGGGTGGTCTTTCCAGACCGGCCGGCCCGGGCGTATTCTGCGGCAATGTCAATGATTCCTGCGGTGCCGGATGCATTGTCGTTGACTCCGGGGAAGTACAGTTTCCTGCCGAGGTTGCCGAGATGGTCGTAGTGGGCTGTGAACACGTAGCAGCTGTCATGACGCCTGCCGGGAATCATGGCGATCACGTTTGAGCTCTCATATTCTTTGAAGAACTTGTTCCGGATGTCCGCTTTGATTGAACCTGCTCCTTGCGGGAAGCCTGGTCCTCCCCAGATGACCGGTTTGTCAGAGACCTTCTCTCCGTAGGCCTTGTAGAACTTCAGAGGGGTGTCCCAGAGGTACAGGACTCCGGCGTTGGGAGCGCCGTCCTTCTTCTCCAGTCTCCTGAAATCATCCTTGTGCTTGTAGGTGAACCAGAAGTCGCACACGACGAAAGCATCCTTGTATTCAGGCTTTTCCAGGTCTGAGAATATCTTTTCCGGACAATAGTCCAGGGTGTCCACATAGTAGAGCGGGAATGTTCCTTTCACCCCGCAGGAATATTCGCGAAGGACGAAATCACGCCCAGGCTCAAGTTTTCTGCCGTCCACTGAAAGGGCCATCCTGCCGGGGAAGGTGTTGATGTCAATCCTGAAAGGCTGCATCACGACGCTGTCGACACCGGCCTCGCGGAATTTCTTCTCAATATATCTCCCCGCCTTGACGACTCCGTTCCTGGCGTAACCGCGCCCGCTGAACCTGCGGGATGCAAGTTCGCGCGTGACTTCGGCAAATGTGCTTTCCTCCGGACCGGCAGGCTTCTTCACTGATTGGGCAAGGCTTGGTCCCGCTGACCAGATCGTCAGGAGAACAGCTGCTGCGGCATGGAACATTCTTTTCATCATCCTGATAGTATCGTTTCCACAAAAATAGGTACAATTCCCATCTGTTCAAAACTCATCCGGAAATGTGTCCGGATTTTCACTATTGTCGGCAGAAGACTATCTTTGCAGTATAATCCGGCCGACGGCCACATTCGTTCAGTCATGAAGGTAACATTCAATCTGCAATACAACACCAGGTGGGGAGAGAGCCTCACTCTGGTCTCCCGTGACATCAAGCATCCGATGAAGTGGAATGACGGGGGAATATGGTCGGTCACACTCCCTTCGTGCACTGCCGCCGACTTGAAGGATTATACCTATATCGTCATTGAAGACGGGCTGGTACGCCGTACGGAATGGACTCACCATCACCGGAAGGCTTCCGAATGCGGTGCGACCGTAGTCGATTCGTGGATTGACTGTCCGATTCCCGGGTGTCCCTTCCCACGGGAGCATCAGGCCGCGATGTTCGACCGCCCAGGTTACCGGGGAGCTGGTACGGCGGTTCCGGTATTCTCTCTGAGAACGGCGGATGATTTTGGAATCGGGGAGTTCCGTGACCTCAGACCCCTCGTGGACTGGGCTGCGGAGACAGGACAGAGCGTAATACAGCTCCTTCCTGTCAACGACACGACCCGCAAGGGGGACTGGCAGGATTCCTACCCCTACAGTCCGGTCTCCTCGTTCGCCCTGAACCCCCTTTACATACGTCTTCAGGAAGCAGGAGTGGAACCGACGGCGAAGTTCAGGAAAATGCAGAAGGATCTTAACTCCCTGCCGGCGATCGACTATCCGAAAGTCTTCAAGGCGAAGATGTCCTGCCTCCGCAAGGCCTATCTCGCCAAAGGTGAAAAGGACATGTCCCGTGCTGCCTTCAAGCGTTTCTTCAAGGAGAATTCATACTGGCTGGAAGACTACGCAAGTTTCTGCGCGAAGCGGGACGGAATGGTGAAGGAATACTATTTCTGGATCCAGTACCATCTTGACAGGCAGTTCCGGGAAGAGGCTGAATATGCACGCAGCAGGGGAGTCTCCTTCAAGGGGGACCTGCCTATCGGAATAAGCGCCGACAGCGCCGACGCCTTCTGGCATCCGGAACTGTTCAATCTTGATTCCACCGCAGGCGCACCTCCGGATTTCTTCAGCGCTGACGGTCAGAACTGGGGCTTCCCGACCTACAACTGGGAAGAGATGGCCAAGGATGACTATGCGTGGTGGAAGAGCCGTCTTCGCCACATGAGCCGCTATTTCGACGCGTACCGCATCGACCATATCCTCGGCTTCTTCAGAATATGGGAGATTCCGTCCGAGTGCAGGAGCGGACTTCACGGCCACTTCAATCCAGCGATACCATATTCAAAGGAAGAGATCGCAGGCATGGGGCTTCCGCTTGGAGGCCTGTTCCACGAGGACCCGCGCAATCCGGGCATGTACCAGCCTCTGATCACTGCTGACAGGAACAATCTTATGCCATGGCAGAGAGAGAGGTTCGATGCGCTTTACAATGACTTCTTCTACCACCGCAACGATGCACTGTGGGAGCGGAACGCCAGGCTGAAGCTTCCTGAACTCCTCGGAGCGACCGGTATGCTGGCATGCGGCGAGGACCTGGGAATGGTACCGGACTGCGTCCCAGGTGTGATGCACGATGAAAAGATTCTCTCTTTCGAAATGTCGGACATGGACAAGGGGAGGCCGTGGCCGTGTCTGAGCGTTTGCGCCACCTCGAACCATGACCTGCCGACATTGAGGGTGAGGAAGGCAGACAGGAGCGGTTCCCCCCGTGCCGACCCCCGCACGGACGAGGTTGCACGCACCCTCCGGGACCATTTGGATTCCGGCTCCATGCTCGCCATATTCCCTCTTCAGGACTGGCTCGCTCTCGATCCGCACCTCCGCCGGAAGGATTTCATGTCCGAGAGAGTCAACCAGCCGGCCGATCCTGACCATCACTGGTGCTTCCGCTTCCATCTCGAAACTGATGTGCTCCTTTCTGATTCCGCTTCTGACCTGAACGCCTCGATTGCCGGACTCCTTACTCGTTCGAGACGCGGAAAATGAATATTTATTTGAATAATTCATGAATATTCATCATTATTTTGCGGAAAATGTCTGCAAATAATGAATATTTACAAAAAAATGTCTACATTTGGCAAGATAAAACGAACTTGAAAGAATCAATTATCAATAATATGAAGAAAAGCATCTTATTCGTAGCTGCCCTTGCACTTGGTGCAGCTGTGGTTTCTTGCGAGAAGCCTCTGGAGGAACTCAACCCTTCATTCCCTGAGATGACCGCTGACAATGCTGTCGTCATCAACTCAGGCGAAGCCGTCAACATCAAATTCGCACTGAATGACGTTCGCGGAAATGCAATCACGGCAGACTACAAGACAAACGCTGTGGAGCAGTATGACATCGCTGTCAAGATCGACCCGACCGAAGAGACCGGTACCGTCACCATCACTCCTCCTGCTCTCATCCTCGATGACACCCCATTCGACATCGACATAACCTTCACCGACCAGGCCAATGCAAGGCAGTCAAGCGCGAAGATCACTGTCAAGCCTGCCCTCGTGAGCGGACTTGTCAAGTTCACCGAACCTGCCAACACGTTCATCGTAGCACCAGGCGCCATCGCAGTCTTCCCGACCAGCAAGGGTAACAGCGGCACCAACGTGGCTCCTGCTTCCATCAAGGTGGAGTGGCAGGACAACGCAGGCCTTTTCGTTGACGCTCCAAAGGTGGAGAACGGTGAGGCCATCGTACGTTTCGCTGAGGGCAAGGAAGGCAACGTCGTCCTCGACGGTGTCGATGCATCAGGCAATGTCGTATGGAGTTGGCTCTTCTGGGTCGTCAGCGACACTCCTAAGGATGTGACCGTAGGCGGCAGCACCTTCATGGACCGCAACGTCGGCGCCATCAGCCTCGACGAGAAGAGCGAACTTTCAGTCGGAGTCATCTACCAGTACGGCCGCAAGGATCCGTTCCCTGGTCTGAAGTTCGATGAATATGCCCTCAGGACAATCTACGACGGCACCGGTGCCGAGAAGACTGTCACCATCACCAAGAACGAGGAGCAGAACAACCTCGAGAACACCATCAAGAATCCTGGCGTTTTCTACAACAACGTCTATGTCTCCGGCGCAAAGCACGGCTACAGCTGGCTCACCGTCGACGCTTCACAGTTCCCTGCAGCCGACTTCAAGGCTCTCTGGGACAACGGCGGTCAGAAATCCATGTACGACCCATGCCCTGCAGGCTACAAGGTTGCTGCAAAGGCTGATTGGGAAGGCGTGAAGTCTGCCCAGGATGTCAAGGAAATCTGGGACAGCAGCTACGAGACCTTCGATGACTCTTCAATCGGAACCAACGACAAGTATGCCGCCGGCAACAGGAAGAAGGTCCAGTTCAGAGGCTGCAGCTATGACGGTCTCAAGTTCACTGTCACCGGTGAGGTCAACTCCAACAGCGACAAGTTCTCATTCGCGAACTGCATCGGCAAGCCTCTTCCTACCGCAGTCGTATGGTCCGCTGACATCGACCCTGACTTCGAGAGCAAGCTCAACGCATCCTATTTCAGAGGAACTGCAATCAAGCTGAACACCTCCGGTAACGGCAACTATGACGATGTCTCAGCCGTCAAGGTCAACCCTCTCAGCACAGCGGGCAAGTACAACCTCAATTACGCCCTTCCTGTACGTTGCGTCAAGGAGTAAGATAAAATCGTTGATATTCAGTAATTTCTGATGAGAAGAATACTCTATTCGATAATATTCATTGTAAGTGCAGCTTTAGCAGGCTGCACTTATGTTGAATCCCAGGACGAACTCAGCGAGTTCGACATCATGTTCGACATGGACGAGGTCACCATCAATTGCGGTGAGACTCTCGAGATTCCATTCACTGTGACAGGCGCCGACGGAGCGGCACTCGATTTCACTCCATCGGTGGACAACAGCAAGATCAAGGTGAAGCTTGCCAAGGTGGACTACACCAAAGGCCAGGGTGTCATCAAGGTGACTACTCCGAAGAATCTTGCGAAAGACATTGAAGCCCAGGTGTTTCTCTCTATTTCTGACTCTCACGGCAGGAAGCTCACCCGCTTCGTTGACCTCACGGTTGTCGGAAATGGTGAGGCCGATGACGACGATGATGACGACGGCGGCGATGACGAACCGTCCCATGGAGGAGACAAGGACGACGATGACTACGGCGACCTGGGAATCTTCTACGATTTCGACAGCCCTTCCATGAATCCTGGCGAAACACTTGAGATTCCGTTCACCGTGACCGGCTCAGAGGGCGCGACCCTCGACCTTGTCCCTGCTGTGGACAACGAGGAATTCCAGTGCAAGCTCGGCAAGGTGGACTATGTCAACTACACCGGAACAATCAAGCTCACCGCTCCGGAGATCATCACACAGGAGACTGAAGTGAAGGTGTCCCTTTCTGCAAGCGACACCCACAACCGCAAAGTCACCAAGAGCATCAAAGTCAAGGTCTACGCATCCGAAACCCCTGAGATCGTCTCTCTCGGCGATCCTACCTCAATGGCCGTCAAGGCCGGTGGTTCATTCACGCTGTCCTACAAGGTCGAGAATCTTGCACCTGCCGCAATCGCAGGCACTCCGACAGTGGAACTTACTTCAGGCTGGACCTCCGAAGTCAGTGTCAATGAAGATGTCATCAGCATCAAGTTCAACGCTCCATCTCCTGCGACCGAATCCCTCGACTACAAGATTTCCGCTGCGGATGACCACGGACGTACGTTCGAATATTCAGGAAGCCTCTCCATCGTTGAGATCACAACCACTGCAGGAGCGGCCAACTGCCACATCGTCAAGCCGGGAAGCACTCTGACCATCAAGGCGGTCAAGGGCAACTCCACCACGGCGCTTGACTTTGACAACGCCGTTCTTCTCTGGCAGGACACCCAGAGCATGGTAAGCTCCGTGTCCGGTAACGGAAATGAAGGGGTCGTCGTCGTAAAGCTCGCTTCCGGCAAGGAAGGCAACGCCCTCGTCGCAGCCCGCAAGGGCAACACGATCGTATGGAGCTGGCACGTGTGGGTGACCGACTACGTTCCTGAAGACAACGTCTTCGAATGGAAGGACGAG
>JAKSJH010000152.1 GCA_024398315.1 Bacteroidales bacterium | reverse complement strand
TGCTGGTGGTCCTTATGGAAGTTG
Source organism: Bacteroidales bacterium (assembly GCA_024398315.1). Classification (GTDB taxonomy): domain Bacteria; phylum Bacteroidota; class Bacteroidia; order Bacteroidales; family UBA932; genus Cryptobacteroides. The sequence continues at coordinate 6,363 of JAKSJH010000152.1, read as the reverse complement.
CCTGGATTGATCCTTACTTTCTCGACGTATGGAGCGACCATCAGGGCGGTCTGAGAGGAGAAGTGGATGTCCGCCACGATCGGGACGGTGACTCCGGCATCCAGAAGCCTTGCCTTGATCTGCTTCACCGGCTCGACGTCAGCCGGCCCGGGGACTGTGATCCTGATTATCTCCGCTCCTGCTCCGGCAAGCCGGATGCATTGAGCCACAGTTGCTTCCACATCAGAGGTGTGGGTGTTGCACATTGTCTGGACAACGATGGGATGTCCTTTCCCGATAGTTATTCCGCCCACACGGGCCTCATGCACTGTCATATTCTTCAAAACTGCTTCTTATTCTCCATAGACCATCTTCCTGGCTTCTTTCTTCATCTGAGGCTTTGTCCTTCCCGTCCTTCGTGTGATGTGGTAGTACAGACCTGCAGTGATCGAGAAATCAAGAGGATAGGCGAATCTGTAATAATCTTTGCTGTTATAGTCCGGATCGTAGAGCGTGCCCCAGGAATAGCGCACGTTGGCGTTGACCTGGAAATCGAAAGGATCGAAGACTATGGCGAAGCCGACTCCTCCGGTGAGTCCGTAGTCGAACCTGCGGTCATAGTCGTTGAAAGCCTTCCGGATGCTTTCCGCAACGGCGCCTTCCCGCTCAATGGACAGCCGGTAGCCGCCGTAGATGCCCACGTTGGCCATTGCGGAGAAATGGGTGGCGTCCAGATGGATCATTGCCATCATCGGAATGTCGACCATCTTGATGACAGCCCTGGTCGCTCCGTCAACGTCCGAGACCTTCCCTGTTTCCTTGTCAGGCTCGAAATAGTAGCCTTCCGTGCTGTAGCGGGCGCCCATCTTGAGGCCGAAATACGGAAGGTAGCCGAACATCTTCGAATATTTCGTCATGTAGACACCGAAGTTCACCGGATCGTAGAGCAGGCTCTGCTTCTTTGACGGGTTGAACATCATCGATGACGCCGAAGGTCCGTATTCCACTCCGATGGAGGTGTAGTCGTTGAGTATGAATACCTTCTTGAGCTGGACAGTGTCCAGGTAGGCATCTGAATATTCAATGGCGGTCCTGGTTGTGTCCATCATCTCCTTCACCTTTGCCTTCACCTTCTTCCCGGAGACGTCCTGAGCGGACACCGTACCTATGGAGAGTGAGAGCGCAAGAAGCAAGGCCAGTGAATATGCTAGTGAATGTATTCTTTCCATGTGTCTGCTCTATTCTTCCTCAAACAATGATTTCAGATCCACATCCTGGGTCACATCGAATTTCTCGGGTATCTTGAGTTCCTCCTTGTCCTCGAACTTGACGAAGAAGACTCTTTCCGGCTGCCGGTGGGCGAGCAGATTGCCTGTGTCCACGATGCCGTTGCTGTTCAAGTCCTCGGTCACTCTGACCATGTAGGTGCCTTCCTTCAGATAAGGGAATTCGAGGAAGGCGTCCTGGTAGATGGTGTAGCTCCTGTTGACGGTCCTGCGGTCCTGGCCGACAAGGTCCACTATGCACTTGGAGGTGACACCAGTGACATTGAGGGACAGTTTGCTCAGAGTCTCATCTGACGGAAGGGTTATCTTGACGTCAGTGCTGTCGTTCCAGTGACCGGCAAGGTCCTGGAAGACCCTCTCCGGAATCTTGAACTTGTAGTCGAAACCTGGCAGCAGCTTGACCTGAGGGGTGATTATGTAACGACGGATGTTGGTGGAGTCACGTTCGATGGTGAACGGCTCCACATTCTCCTGCTGACGAGGATTGACCGACTTGAATGACAGAGAATCGAAGAGTCCCTGGAAAGGAGGTTCCTCGAACTCAATCGCCATGCCCACCTGTTCGATGGTTTCCGGTGAAGCCACAAGCTTCAACTTGCAGATGGTGTCATTATGCTCCACCTTCTTTCTTGTGTTCCTGGCCGCCGGCTTGCCTTCCTCGACAAGAGAAACCTTCTCAGTGAACGGGGCGAGGACTCCGAGAGTGTCCGTCTTCCAGTATTTCACCCAGAGCTTGAGAGTGTCCGGCATCGTCTTGCGGACGTTGAGCCAGAGCAGGAGGCTGTCATTTGTCGGATTGAACTCGGTGATGACCTTGCCGGCCGGGAAGCCCTGGAACCAGAGCGAGTCTATCCTTGCGTCCGGCGCCATGAAAGTGATGTAGGAGTACCTGTCTGACAACCTCTTGCTGTTCATCAGCATCTGCTTGCTCGGACGCTCTCGGAACACATTGAGAGTGAAGTCGTTCTCCCTGGACAGACAGGCCAGTGTATCCTTCGGGTCGTATTTGGTCAGTTCTGGAAGGGAGTCGTTGACCACGCGCTTCGGAACGAAGGCGGAGTCCAGGAAGGCGATCCTGTCCTCGTCCGGATCGTAGATGTTGTTGCCGTTGCCGTCCACCAGGGCGTAGACCCTGTAGGAGGTGTCCTGTATGTTCCTGATCGAGAAATAGCCCCACTCATCGGTCTTGGATGCCGCAAAAGGCCTCTGGAGGAAGACGGCGGACTCGCTGTGATCCTTGTAGAGCAGGACAGTCGCTCCTTTCAGAGGCTTGAGGTCGGTGCAGTTGCGGACCGTGCCGCAGACGAACATCGAATCGATGGAATCACCCGTTGAGAAGACGGTGGTGTAGCCCGGGAATGCGTTGCCTTCGTTGTTGTCCACGATCGCTCCGCTTATGTCCAGTGAATATGTGGTGCCAGGCTGGAGGTCCTCCTCGAAATAGACGACAACCGACTTCCCCTTAATCTTGAACTTTGGAGCCTTGACCTGGGGAGGGGAGAGGAAGATCGCCTTCGGGTCCTTCACTTTGACATATTCATTGAAAGTGAATGAGATCCTTGCGTCGTGGACAGGCACGCCCGTCGTTCCTGTCATAGGGCTGACTCTGGTTAGGACCGGTGGGATGGTGTCCTTGGGTCCGCCGGTCGGCGCCTGTGTGGTGTTGGCGCACGATGGCGAGAAGATGCATGGGACAAGCACCGCCAGGGCGGCCAGCAGAGGTAGATATTTCCTGATTATCTTCATTTCTTGCATTCTGATGGTGTTCAGGCCATTGGATCAGTCCTGGTTACGTTCTGTATGCCATCTATCGAGGACATTTTCTTGATCATCCTTTCGAGGATGGCCTTGTCCTTGACGAAGAGGTCTATGTAGCCGTCGAATATGCCGCCTTCGGCAGAGAGGTAGATCTTGCAGATGTTGACTCCCATGACCAGGGAGACGAACCTGGATATTTCGTTGACGAGGCCGACCCTGTCGATTCCCTTGAGAGCGAGTCTGACCTTGAACTCCTTGCCTTCATCCTTCTCCTCCATCCATTTCGGTACAACGACCCAGTCCCCGTGCTTGGAAGCGATGCTGTCCGCCACAGGGCATGTCTTCTTGTGGACGGTGACGGTGCCATCAGGATTCTTGATGCCGATGACAGCGTCTCCCGGAATAGGTCTGCAGCAGGATGCGATGACATATTCATCCTTGACTGGCTTCCTGGTCTGGCTGTCCTTTTTCTTGAACCATGAAAAATAGTTCCAGGTATGGCCTTTCTCGACGTTGGATTTGGCAAGGATCTCCGACAGGGTTGAAAGGCTCACTGTTCCGAGCCCTATCCTGAAGAAGAGTTCCTCGATGCTTCCTCCTGGGATGTTGTACTCGTCCTTGAGTATTCCCAGGGTGTCGTGGTTCATCTTGTAGCCGAGGCTTGCCACCTGGTCGGAAAGAATCTTCCTGCCGCTTTCAGCGATTTCTGTCTTCTGCGACTTGAAGAAGTCGATGACAAGGCTCTTGGCGTGGCGGGTCTGGAGGAACTGCAGCCATTCGCGCTTCGGCTGCTCGTTCTCGGCGGTGATGATCTCGACAAGGTCTCCTCCCTTGAGGACGTGGGATAGAGGCACAAGCCTCATGTTGACCTTGGCTGCAATCGCCTTGTGGCCGATGTGGGTGTGGATCTGGTAGGCGAAATCAAGGGCCGTGGCACCTTTGGCGATGGTCTTCTGGTCACCTTTCGGTGTGAAGATGGTGATCTCCGATGCGACCAGGTCGTTGTGGATGATGTCGAGAAGGTCGAGGGCGTTTACATCCGGATTGACGAGAATGTCCTTTACCTTTTCTATCCACTTGTCCATCTCGCTGTCGTTCTCGCTGATGTAGCCTTCCTTCTTGTAGGTCCAGTGGGCAGCGATTCCCTTCTCGGCGATGTCGTCCATCCTGCGGGAACGGATCTGGACTTCCACCCATATTCCATTGTCGCTCATCAGAGTGCAGTGAAGGGCCTCGTAGCCGTTGCTCTTCGGGTGGTTCACCCAGTCGCGGACGCGGTCAGGCTTGTACCTGTAAAGGCTCGTGATTATTGAGAATATGTGGTAGCACTGGTCCCTTTCCGTGTCCTTGGAGAGGAAGTCGGGATTGAATATGATACGCAGTGCGTAGAGGTCGTAGATCTGGTCGAAGGTGACGTTCTTGGTCTGTATCTTGTGCCAGATGGAATAGGGTGACTTCACCCTCTTCTTGATGATGAAATCGAATCCTGCTTTCTGAAGGGCGGCATTGATCGGAGCGATGAAATCATCTATCTGCTTCTCCTGGTCGGCGATGTTCCTGCTGACAAGGGATGTGATCTCCTTGTAGGCGTCCGGCTCCTTGAACTTGAGCCAGATGTTCTCCATCTCCGACTTCATCTCGTAGAGACCGAGACGGTGGGCGAGGGGGATGAAGATGAACATTGTCTCGCTGAGGATCTTGTCTCGCTTGTATTCAGGCATGAAATCTATGGTCCTGCAGTTGTGCAGTCTGTCCGCAAGCTTGTTCAGGACGACGCGGACGTCGTCGTTCATCGTCAGGAGGATCCTCTTGAAATTCTCCGCCTGGAGGCTCTGCACCTCATAGTCCTTGAGTGTCTTGCTCTTGTCGTCGAGGACGTTCTTTATCTTGGTAAGTCCGTCCACAAGAGAAGCTATCTTGTCTCCGAACAGGTTGCGGATGTCGTCAATGGTGTAGTCCGTGTCCTCCACGACGTCATGGAGAAGGGCGGCGGCGATCGACTTGCATCCCAGACCGATGTTGCTGACGACAATCTTCGCCACGGCTATCGGATGGAGTATGTACGGGTCGCCGGAACGCCGGCGGACATCCTTGTGGGCGTCGTTGGCAAAATCGAAAGCCTTCTGGACAATGGCCATCTCATCCTCATTGGCGCATCTCTTCTGAGCCGCCTCCTTGAGTTCCAGGTAACGCTCCTGGATCACCTTGTAGTCTTCCTCCGTGAACTTTGATATGCTCATAATTCTGATTCTTCCGATACGTTGTTCTTGATAGCATCTTCAATTTCCTTGTCGCTCTCAAGGCCTTCCACCGTCTGGAAAGAGCATGAGAACTGGGCCCCGTAGAGGATGATCAGCCACCCGAACCGCAGCCACACCATGAAGAGAGGGATGGCGGCGATCGTTCCGTAGACGGCGTTCTGCCTCATGACCATGACCTGCGTCTCGAGGTATAGGTACTGAAGGACAGTGAAAGCGATGCCCGCTATGATGGCCGACTTCAGCGCATAGCGGTACTGGACCTTGGCCGCAGGGATGAACTTGTACATCGCCGAGAAGATCAGCACCGTGACAGCGCAGGTGATGACCCATCCGACGAAGGACGCGATCTCGTCGGAGATTCCTATCCACTTCGGGAAAAGGTCAAGGATATGTGAATATACGATTGTTCCTGAATAGAGGATCAGCACCACGAAAGGAGCCAGGATCATTATGACAAGGTCTATTCCGAAGCTCTTGAAGAAGGACCGGCCCGTATCCTTGACGTTCCAGACATTGTTGAAGACCTTCTCCACGCGCATCATCATCCAGATGATGAGCCAGAAGAACGCCAGGGCGCTTATGAGACCGAAAAGACCTGAGGTCGCCGAGAATATGATCTTGTCAGATGCATCCAGGAGCGTCTCTATCAGGTCCTTGCCGACGTCCAGTGACATCAGCAGGTCCTTGAGCTTGTCTCCAAGGCCGAAACCTCCCGTGACAGCGAATGCCACAGAGATGAAAGGCACGAAGGCCATGGCGCAGAAATAGCTCAGCGCGACGGACTGGAAGCCTATCGCCCTGTCGGCGAAGGTGTCAAGCGTCATGAGGACGACCTTGATGTCCCTGACAATGTTCTTCTTCACCTTGCCCAGACCGCTGAGGTCCATGTGCCAGATGTCATGGTTTATGAATATCCTCGCACGTCTTGCGAGCGATTTCGTCTTGTGCACCGTTGTCTCAATCTTCCCCATCACCTAGAACAATGAAAGTTCGACAACTTTTCCCTCACCCTCCTGTGCGGGCTTGCGCCCTGCCGGGAGCATGGCGAGGAATTCCTCTTCAGAAACGATCCTCACGCC
>JAKSJH010000151.1 GCA_024398315.1 Bacteroidales bacterium | reverse complement strand
GAAGTTCCGCATCGAGGAGTTCTGCCAGCGCTATTCGCTTCAGAGGTCGAATGTGTTCCATGCGCTGAAGTACCTGGAGAGGACCGAGCACCTCTCATATTCAGAGGAAGTGGATGTCGCAACCAAGGTCAGGATCTCCGTGGACAGGAGGGCCCTCTACGAGATTGAGCTTCCCGAGAGGGCGATGGCTGACCTTCTGGAGGTTCTGATGCGCAGCTACACTGCCATCTTCTCCTTCCTGCAGCCCATCGATGAGGAATATGTGGCCCGCCGTCTTTCTACCACTGTTCCGCAGCTCAGGCAGCTTCTCTACCGCCTTTCGCTGGAACATGTCATCAACTACGTGCCTGCCGACCATGCTGACGTCGTCTTCCTCAGGCACGACCGCCTCCATCCCGGGAATGTCAACCTCATGCCATCGCGCTACCGAATGCTGAAGGACAGCTACCGTACGCGCGTCCAGGCAATGATTGAATATGTGTCAGAGGAGAATGAGTGCCGCTCGGTCCATCTTCTCCGCTATTTCGGCCAGGAGGATTCACATGAATGCGGAACATGCGATGTGTGCCGTGCCAGGGGAAAGGCCAGGCAGGCCGGATCAGAGTCCCTCAGTGACGTGACCAGGAAGAAGCTTGTAGATTTCATCTCCTCACGCGGAGGCCACTATACCACGCAGGACATCATGGCGGAATTCGGAAACCCTTCCAATGAAGTGTCTCCGGATTATCTTTCAATTCTTAGGGTGCTGATAGACGAGGGGACTGTCCCTGTCTATGAAGACTGATTCCGAGGCTATTCGATGACAAGTCCGTCGTAGGCTGGCCGGACGATTGACCTGATGTTCCTTTCCCTGCAGAGCTTTTCCAGAGCGATGCTGAAATCCTCGCATTTCGGGAATGTGTGCGACAGGTGGGTCAGCCATGTGTGTTCGGCTCCGATCCTGTCAGCCAGCTCAAGTGTCTCGTCCAGGCTGAAGTGCGAGTGATGCGGCTTGTAACTCACAGTGTTGAGCGTCAGGTGTTTCAGCCCCTTGAGCTTCTCCAGTTCGGCGTCATCGATCGAGCTCATGTCCGTGATGTAGGCGATGTCTCCGAACCTGAATCCAAGTACCGGAAGCTTTCCGTGCAGGCCTCTGATCGGAATCACCCTGACTCCTTCTGCCACAGTCTCTTCCGCTGCCGGCACCGCATCTGTGATCATGTCATCGATGCATTTTCCCGTGGGGACAAACGATCCGTCCGGCATCCTGTAGCTGTAGCCGACATCATGCACCCAGACAAGCTCTCTCCCGTCATTGTTCGGATGGACGATGAATGGCTTTTCCGTGATGACATGCATGTGCCACTCCGGTGCTCCTGGATACTTCGGGAAGGTGAAGACATACGGATACTCCCTTATGAGATCTTCCAATACATTCCTTTCGCAGTAGATCTCTGCAGAGCGTCTGTCGATGTAGTTAAGGGACCTGACATCATCCAGGCCACCTGTGTGGTCCTTGTGGTTGTGGGTCAGGAGAATCGCATCAAGATGGCTGATGCCCTGTGAGAGCATCTGCATCCTGAAGTCGGGACCTGCATCGACAATGATCCTGAGCCCACCGTACTCTACCAGGGCAGAAGCCCTGAATCTCTTGTCCTTCCTGTCCGTTGAACTGCACACTGCACAGCGGCATCCAATGATCGGAACTCCCTGTGATGTTCCTGTGCCCAGGAATGTCAGTCTTGCCTTGTCTTCTGTCATGTCTTCTGCTTCTAGATGATCGTGTCTTCGATCATGTTGACCAATGCCGGGTCATAGCTCCTTTCAAGGCGGATGTAGTTGCCCGTATAGCCTCCCATCTTCCCGTCCTTTACGTCCGATTCCCAGAGGACCTGGCTGTGTCTTCCCCTGTTCTTCTCGATGAATTCCGTGTTAAGTTCCCTGCAAAGCTCCTCGAGCCTTGCGACGCGCTCCGTCTTGACCGAGTCCTTGACCTGATCCTTCCAGCCGGCAGCGACCGTGCCTGGTCTCCTGGAGTAGGGGAACACATGGATAAAGGCAGGCTTGACCCTGTCCTTCAGGAAGTTGTAGGTCTCTTCGAAGAGTTCGTCTGTCTCTCCCGGAAGCCCGGCAATCACATCGATGCCGAAGAACACATAGGGCTTGAGGTTGGCTCCTGGCTCTCCCGGCCTAGGGTCCATGACGGATCGGATGTAGTCGATCCTGTCGGCGAAGAAGGCTGTGTCGTAGCGCCTTCCCACACGCTTGAGAATCGTGTCTGAACCAGACTGGAGAGGGATGTGGAAATGAGGCTGGAACTTTGTCCCGGATGCGATCCAGTTGATGATCTCCTCCGTGATGAGGTTCGGCTCGATCGACGAGATTCTGTAGCGTTCGGTGCCGTCCACCTTGTCCAGTCTCTTCAGAAGGTCCAGGAACGTTTCTCCGGTGGTCCTGCCGAAGTCTCCGGTGTTGACTCCGGTGATGACGACTTCCTTGATTCCGGACTCGGCGATCTTCTCCGCCTGGGCAATCACTTCCTCTATCGGAATATTCCTGGAGCGACCTCTTGCAAACGGCACCGTGCAGTACGCGCAGAAGTTGTTGCATCCGTCCTGTACCTTGAGGAAGGACCTGGTCCTTTCCTCTGAGGAGAATGCCGCGAAGGTCTCCTTCGGCTCGATCTCCTTGAACTCCTCACCGCGGAGCAGGGCCATGGTGTCGCGGACGACCCGTGGCTTCTCCTTGGCTCCGAAGACCAGGGACACTCCTTCTATCTTCTGCAGCTCCTCCTTCCTGAGCTCGGCATAGCATCCTGCGATGACTATGATGGCCTCAGGTGAAACCCTGTGCATCTTCCTGATGATGTTCCTGCATTTCTTCTCTGCCCTTTCAGTGACGGAGCATGTGTTGATCAGGTACACGTCAGCCTTCTCCTCCCATGGTACGGTCTCGAGGCCATACTCAGTGAAGCCTCTCTCATAGGTGGAGGTCTCTGCGTAGTTGAGCTTGCAGCCCAGTGTCTGAAATGCTATCCTTGTCTTCTCCATCCTTTCAGATTCTATCGAGAAATCTCTGTCCCGAAGCCACCGTGACCCTGGACCACGCGCATGTACCGCTGACCGGTGGATTCTTCTTGGAGACCCTTACCCTGGTGTAGGTAAATCCCTCGAATTCCTTTTCGACAGCCTTGAGGATCCTTGATGCGACATGCTCCAGCAGGTTGGATGGGATCGCCATCTCCCTGGCGACGATGTCATAGACCTTGCCATAATCGACCGTGTCCTTGAGGTCATCGCTCTCAGCCGCTTCGCTTAGGTCGGTCTCCGCGTAGAAGTCCACGATGAATGTGTTCCCTTCGCGTCTCTCCTGCTCAAGGCAGCCGTGGAAGGCGTGGAATTCCATGCCTTCGAGTTCAATCGCACGTTCCGTGGTGTCAAACAGCTTGAATCTCTTGCTCATGTGTGCAAACTATTTCTTCTTATCTTGCCAGGATCAGGAAGACGCAAGGCCTTTTCCCGATCGTGATGTCAACTTTCCTCCATTCCCTGACCTTCTTCGTGATGATGGTCTCGCTTCCTACCGTTATGTCTGCCGCAATGCACAGCCTTGTCTCTGGCTGAAGTGTTGCAAGCAGGTCACTCATCATCGAATCATTTCTGTAGGGCGTCTCGATGAAGATCTCGGTCTGGTTCAGCTGGGCGGATCTTTTCTCGATCTCTCGGATCGATTTCCTTCTTTCGTCGCTCTTTGCGGGGAGATAGCCGCAGAATGCGAAACTCTGCCCGTTGAGTCCAGAACCCATAAGGGCCATCATGAGCGACGACGGTCCGGTGAAAGGCACAACCTTGATCCCGTGAACGTGGCAGAGGGCGACGAGCTGTGCTCCAGGGTCAGCCACGGCAGGAAGGCCAGCCTCGGAGATGAGACCAACGTCGACCGGACTGCCGTCCGCTCCGGTGAACATCTCCAGCAAAGACTCCACCTCGGCCGGGGCAGTGTGCTCGTTCAGCTCTCGGAACTCAAGTTCTCCGATGTGCCCCTTCAGCCCTGCAGCGGAAAGGTACCGCCGTGCAGTCCTGGTCTCCTCGACCACGAACCTCTTGATGGTCCTGACCTTTTCCAGAACAGGTGCCGGGATGACTTCTGCAGGATCGTATTCGCCCAGGGGCGAAGGTATCAGATAGAGTGTACCCTTGTTGCTCATTGCTTATTCCCTTGTTATTCTGATTGTCGTTGTCTCTGGTTGCTCCTGGGGACTGTCAGCCGTTTCCTCCAGCCTTCTCTTCCTCATTTCTTCCTTCTTCTTCCTGCCGGTGAACATGTCCCTGAGGAAACCGCGCAGGTCGTCGAATTCCTTCTGGAAGGTCATGCCGACGCCGCTTCTCTGAGTGTTGTCCAGATAGTTCGTGTAGTCGTCCGCTGAGTGTGAGAACAGGTTGAGGCGGAACAGTCCGGTCTTGTCAAGCTTGATCTCGATGTCGAGGTCTCCGGCAACATCCTCGCCTGAAGAGCTGCTGTACTCCCTGTTTCCGAATGCTCCGTTGACCAGTACCCTGTTGTTGAAAAGCTGAGTGGACATTGCGACATCGAAGATGTTCGTTCCGCTTTCCGTAGGCTGGTAGTTCAGGCCGAAGTCCAAAGGTATCTCCAGCTTCTGCAGGATGCTGTTCAGCTGCCCGGCCATGATTTCAGCAACGTTGGTGTAGAGCAGGGCTGAATTGTTGACGATGCCTGACTGCTCATCCGGCATGAAGCTTCCCGAGAGCAGGAGGGCTATCATCTGCTTCTGGATCTTGTCATCGGTGTTCAGCGCACTCTCCACCCTCGACCTTGTCGATGGATCGAGGTCCGGTATGTCGATCGAGAAGGCGAGCTGAGGTTCGCGCATCTTGCCTGAAATCCCGATCCCACAGTTCACGGTCCTTCGTGTGGAGACTGAAGACGTGTCTGCGATGAGTGATGCCACCGATGCCTTGGTCGTGTACAGGCCTGAGATGTCCAGGTCACTGTCCATGATGTCGCCGTTGAAGTGGACCGAACTGCCGTCGGCGATCGTGAAGTTCCTCTTTGCGATGTCCATCGCATTGAACCTGAACGTTCCCTCGCTGATCCTGTAGTCGCCGTTGATCGCGAAGATGTTCCTGTTCGGCTGTATGTCGATGTCCAGTATTCCCGATCCTCTGCCGGAAAGGACATCTCCTGCGGCCCTGTCGATCTCGACGTAGGCTTCCGTTGCCTGGTCTGCGTCGACCCTTATCCTGAGCATCAGGTCATGTGCCTTCTTCCGGACAGTGGTCATCCTGCTGACCATCGCCTCGTAGGGATCTTCCTTCACAACCTTCCTCTCTTCTTCCTTGAAGGTCAGGAGCTCATTCTTCCTGACCCTGGACTTATTGTCCAGAGGGATGTGTATGTCACCGCTGCCATCTGTCCTGACATTGATGTCGAGCAGCAGCGAGTTGACTGGACCGGTGATGTTGACGGAACCTGTACCGTTGACGTTTCCGTAGAAGATCGGGTTGTCGTTCTCTCCGAGGTCGAAGGCTTCTGTCTGGTCGATCTTGATCCTGGTGTCCATGCGGATGTCCTTGAATCCACCCCAGGAAAGACCTCCGGCAACCCTTCCCTTGCCTCTGTGGGTGTCCCTGACCGTCACGTCGTCGAAGTACAGACCCTTGTCGTCGATCGAGAAGTCCCCGTTGAAGATGTACGGGACATTGGTGTAGGCAATCTTCATCAGGACATCGTTGAACCTGCAGCCGGAACTCGAGACATGGATGCCGTCCCTGCCGCCCCTGACCTTGATCCGTCCGTCGATGGAACCGCCGAACTTGTTGAATACGGTCTGCAGGACAGGAGTCAGGTAGCCCGTCCCAAGCTTGTTTAGATCGGCATCTGCTGTGAAGTCCTGTGTCCTGGTCCCATAGGAGGCCTTGATGTCCATGTTCCTTGTCCCGTAAAGGTCGTTGGCCAGGTTTATGTGGAGAACACCTTCTCCATCCATGTGGCTTCCGATGACAAGGTTGCCGAGAGGACAGTTTCCGAATTCCGTGCCGCTGGCGGTGATGTCCATCGTCAAGCCAAGGTTGTCCTTGACAGGAGACTCGAGCATTATCCTGCCGGTTGCTGTACCTGCTATTCCCAGATCCTTTCTGGAACTGTTGTTGAGGATTCCCAGGTCCATCCTGACCATGTCGACCGTCAGGGTGTCCCTGTCAGTGAATGAATATCCACCCGCGAGCTTGATCGACTGCCCTGCGCACCTTGCGGAGATGGCACCAAGGTCGATGCCCTTGCCGGATGCCTCGAAACGCGAGGACGGGATGTCCCACTGCTCGCCGTTGTACCAGATGCTGGACGGGAGAAGCAGGCCGTGGACGGTCACCACGTCGCCTTCTTCCCTTGAGAGGCTGCCCGTCAGGTTGAGGGTACCCTTGTTGTCGAGTTCTGTCCTG
>JAKSJH010000150.1 GCA_024398315.1 Bacteroidales bacterium | reverse complement strand
CCATCTTCTTCCATATTGAATATGCCGTCTTGGTCCTGATCTTCAGCTTGTAGCGGATGCCCTCGTCGGACAGTTTCTTCTTCAGAGGTTCGATGAACTCGTCCATCAGACGGATTCTGTCACCCTCGGTAGCCTTCAGCCTGTTGGTGATGGCTCTGTACTGGACCGGATCGGAATAGCTGAAATAGACGTTCTCCATCTCGCTCTTGATGTTGTAGAGACCCAGCTGGTGAGCCAGAGGTATGTACAGCATCAGAGTCTCCAGGATCTTGTTCTCCCTGGAGCTCTTCGGAAAGAGGTCGAGGGCGCGCATGACCTCGAGACGGTCGGCTATCTTCAGGACGGTCACCCTCGGGTCAGTCGAGTACTGGACAATCAGTTTCTTGTAGCTCTCCGCCTCGAGACGGGTGTCCTTCGGACGGATGGTCGCGATCTTGTTGAGTCCGTCGACCATTGTGAGAACATCGGCGGGAAGAGGGCCGAAGGTGATTCCGGCATATTCACCGGAGGAAAGGTCTATCTCAGGATGCTTGCGGGTCGCCTCGTGGAGGAAGACTGCCGCGATGCAGTCCGTCGGCAGACCGATTTCGTCTGCTGCGATGAGGGCGACCTTCATCGGATGTTCGATGAACGGTCCCCCATTGCCGCGTGTGTCGTCCTTGAGGACCTCGCACGCCAATGAATATGCCCGTCCGATGAGAGCCTGTCCTGCCTCATCGAATTGCGGGAAACTTGTTCTGATGATTTCCTCAGGCTCCATATTCAAGAATTATCAAGGATTCGTCAGTTTTTCTTTGCGGCCGCACGTTTGTCAAGTTCCCTCTGGAACTCATGTGCATTGCGGCTGTGCTCGGCCAGAGTCGCAGCGAAGCGGTGGGTGCCGTCCATCGCAGGACTCGCACAGAAGAAGAGGAAGTCTCGGGTGTCCGGATGGAGGACAGCCTTGAGAGATGCCTTGTCAGGAACGCAGATAGGTCCCGGAGGCAGGCCTTCATGGAGATAGGTGTTGTAAGGAGAATCCACCTCCAGATGACGCAGGAGTATTCTGTTGAGCTTGTAATCGTAACAGAAAGCCACGGTAGGGTCGGCCTGGAGCCTCATTCCCTGATGCAGACGGTTCAGATAGACGCCGGCTATGGAAGGATACTCGGGCTCATGGTTGGACTCCGCCTTAACGATCGAGGCCACTGTCGAGACCTCGGCCGGAGTGAGTCCCTGCGCCTTGGCCAGAGCCACATTCTCCTCCGTCCAGAAAGCGTCATAGGCCTTCTTCTGGAGATCCAGCACCTTCTCCATGGAATCAGTCCACCAGACCTCGTAGGTGTCAGGGACGATCAGGGAAAAGACATTCTGAGGTGTGAAACCGTAGGATTCGAGCAGTCCGGCATCATTAAGAGCCGAAGCCACCTCTGCCGAATCAAGCATCATCTGATTCGATATCTTTCTGGCAATGGCACCTTTCTGACGCATCGTACCGGAAAGGACCAGCTTCACCGGAGTCTGCCATCCGGCCTTCAGCATCCTCGGCAGATAGACGCTCGGCTTGTTCTTCTCAACCACATAATGGCCAGGCTTGATGTCAGAGCCGGACAGACCGGAAACAGCCCTGGAAAGACTCGCAGGACGCATCAGGCAACTGTCAGGGATCTGTGCGACGACTTCCTCAACCGTCATTCCCGGACGCACGAAGATGTCAGCACTGTCAGCAAAGTTCGGCCTGCGGTTGTCGTCGTAGTACCTGTAACCGACGAAACCGACAGCACCGGCGGCCGCCACGGCCACCAGAGACGCTATTTTGAACCAAGTCTTCATCACTTCTTCATTTTTTTGCTGCGGAGCAGGATCGTGTCACCCTCCCTCGGCTGATAGCCGGCAGGAAGAGCATTCATCTTCTGGACGCTGGACATCTTCACACCGAATCTCTGGCAGATGTCACGGAGACTCTGCTCCTCCTCTCCGACGATGTACTTGTCAAGGCCCTTCGCGCACTGGTTCTTCTTCGCCTGAATGTAGACGACGGTGCCCGGCATCAGCTCCTCCGCCATAGAAAGGTCGTTGTACCTGAGGATCTCCTTGTCGAAAAGCCCATAGGAATTGGCAATGCTTGAATATGTCTCCCCTTCTACAGAAAGGACGAACGGAACACCGTTCCTTGAATATGTCGCCCTGTTGAGCGAGAACTTGAACTCCTCAAGGCTGCTCTTGTCTATCTTCTTCGGTTCCTCGATGGAAAGCGGGGACTGTGGAATCACCGCATCGACAATCTCCTCATCTTCAACGGCGGATGCCTTCGCGGCCTTCCTTTCAGCTTTCTTCTCCTCCTTGGCGGCCTTCTTCTCAGCCCTGGTCATCTTAGGTTCCTTCTCCTGCTTCTTCCTGTCCTTGTCGTCAGAGCCGGCATTCTTGTCCTGGTCCCCGGACTTGGAGCCCCACTTCACCTCCATGGTTCCGGAAGACTTCTTATTATCGGTCACCCGGGGCTCCTTCGACTTGAAATCGGCCAGAGTCATGGAATCATATTCATAAAGCCTGTAGTCCTCGATGTACTTGATGAGCTTGGTCGGATAATTCGGATCGGTGGCGTAGCCCGCCTTCTTGAGTCCGTAGGCCCACCCCTTGTAGTCCTTTGTCTCCAGGTCGAAGAGGAACTTGTAGCGGTCCCGGTAGCGGAGGAAGTCCGAATGGTCGCGGAAGGATTCGTCCGCGCTCCCATATACCCTGAAGCACTCCCCTTTCTCATCGTCATCGTAAGCCATGGACTTGCCTTTCCAGTCCTTGTGGCACTTGATTCCGAAATGGTTGTTACCCTTCGTGGCCAGCTCTGAGAGTCCGTAGCGTGACTCCAGCAGGCCCTGGGCGAGAGTGATGCTCGCGGGGACACCGCTCCTGTACATTTCCGACACGGCGACCTTCGCCCACTTCTCGACATAAGCCTCCTGCGGCGTGTCTGCCGAAAGAAGGGCAGCGGCCAAGGCCAGCAGAGAGGCGATGAAGACGAATGCTCTTTTCATTTCAGTTCCTTTTGAAAACAGACATTAAATATAGTCAATCTTTGGTTCAAATCCTACTTTGGATAAAATCCTAGCCAAGCTTCACCAGCGGAATGTCAAACACATCCCCGTCGTCTGCAGCATATGTCTCCGGGAACAAGGTCCTGCACTCATTCTCGTAGTCCTTTGAATTAAGATTACGCGAAGAATAGTGACCGATGACGAGTTTCTTCACACCGGCCTCAAGAGCACAGCGGGCGGCCTGCAAGGTAGTCGAATGGAACCTGGCCTGCGCCTGGTCCTCGAGTGTTTTCTGATAAGTCGCCTCGTGGTAGAGCAGGTCAACTCCTCGCACCCACGAGGCTTCCTCAGGAAATGGAGCCGTGTCGCTGCAGTAGGCGAAGGAACGCGGTTCGAAAGGCTTGTAGCCCAGTTCCTCGACAGGAAGTTCCAGCACGCCGCCGTCCGGAAGGACACGCCTCACAGGCTCCCCGCGCTTGACACAGCCAATCTCCGTCAGGGTAAGGGAATATTCATCAATCTTCCACTTCTTGACATTGAACTGAGGATCCTTCTCCCTGAAAATGAAGCCGAATGTCTCGATCTTGTGGTTCAGCGGGAAGGCCGAGACTGAAAGGCTCTTGGTGGCATAGATTTCCTCAGGCTCCTTCATCGAGAGCGGATGGTGACGGATCTCGAACTTGATCCCCTCCCCGTAGTAGGAAAGGAAGAACTTGAGCAAAGGGCCGAAGGACGGCGGGGCGTAGATCGTCAGGGGCTGAGTCCTGCTGATCATTCCCATAGTGGACAGGAGACCAAAAAGACCGAATATGTGGTCTCCGTGAATATGTGAGATGAAGACCGACTCGATCTTCATCGGGGAGATCCGGTTCGTGTACAAGCCGGACTGGACTCCCTCTCCGCAATCTATCAGAAAAAAGCGCCCGTGTACGTTCAGTACCTGGGCGCTCTGATGTCTTGCGGCAGTGGGCTTGGCCGAAGCCGTGCCCAGAACCGTCAATCTGAAATCCATAAGGAATTACTCACCTTTGTCAAGCTTGTCCTTGAGTGCTGCGAGCTCGCTGATGTCGCCAAGGGTGGTCTTCTCGAGGTTGGAGTTGATCTTCTTGACTGCCTTCTTTGTGTTGTCAGCCTCAGTGGCGACCTTCTCGGCCTTTGCCTCAGCGTAGGTTCTGACGTGTGAAAGAAGGATTCTGCGAGTGCTTCTGCGAAGCTCGATGACCTTGAACTGGAGAGTCTCGCCGACGACTGCGTTCTTGCCGTCCTCCTTGACGAGGTCACGGCTGAATGCGAAGCCTTCGTCCTCATCCTGGAGCTTGATGTTGGCGCCCTTGTCAGTAAGAGAGGCTACTGTGCCCTCGACGACCGATCCGGCAGGATACTTCTGCTCGATGGCATCCCAAGGGTTAGGAGTGAGCTGCTTGTGACCGAGGCTGAGCTTGTGGTTGGCCTCGTCGAAGTCGAGGATGACAACGTCGATGACATCACCAGGAGCAACGAGCTCTGAAGGATGCTTGATCTTGTCCCATGAAAGGTCGCTGATGTGGATGAGACCCTCGACACCGTCCTCAGGCTCTGCGAACACGCCGAAGTTGGTGGTGTTGCGGACAACAGCCTTGTGGGTTGATCCTACAGGATACTTGTCGCGGATGCTCTCCCAAGGGTTAGGAGTGAGCTGCTTGAGACCGAGGGACATCTTCCTGTTCTCACGGTCGATTGAGATGACCTTCGCCTCGACTTCCTCGCCGACCTTCAGGAATTCCTGAGCGCTGCGGAGCCTTGGAGACCAGGACATTTCAGACACATGGATGAGACCCTCAACACCAGGCTCGATCTCAACGAATGCGCCGTAGTCAGCGATGAGGACGACCTTGCCCTTGACGACATCGTCAACCTTGAGGTTGGCGTCGAGATTGTCCCAAGGATGAGGGGTGAGCTGCTTGTAACCGAGAGCGATTCTCTTCTGCTGAGGATCGAACTCCTTGACGACGACCTTGATCTTCTGGTCGAGGGCGACGACTTCCTCAGGATTGTCGATCCTGCCCCATGAGAGGTCTGTGATGTGGATGAGACCGTCAACACCGCCGAGGTCAACGAATACACCGTAGTTGGTGATGTTCTTGACAGTACCCTCGAGGATCTGACCCTTCTCAAGCTTGCTGATGAGCTCAGCCCTGCGTGCCTCCTGCTCTGCCTCGAGGAGAGCCTTGTGGGAAACGACGACATTGCGGAACTCCTGGTTGATCTTGACGATCTTGAAGTCCATGGTCTGGTTGACGAACGCATCGTAGTCACGGATAGGCTTGATGTCGATCTGTGAGCCAGGGAGGAAGGCCTCGATTCCGAAGACATCGACGATCATACCGCCCTTGGTGCGGGTCTTGATGAATCCCTTGACGATCTCGTCAGCGGCAAAAGCCTCGTTGACCCTGTCCCAGGACTTGAGGGCGCGTGCCTTCTTGTGGGAGAGGATGAGCTGGCCCTTCTTGTCCTCAGCGGACTCGACATAGACCTCGACCTTGTCACCGACCTTGAGGTCAGGATTGTAACGGAACTCAGGAGCCTGGATGACACCCTCGCTCTTGTAACCTATGTTGACGATCACCTCTCTCTTGGAGATGGAAGAGACCGTACCTTCGACGACCTCATTCTCGACCACCTTGGAAAGGGTCTGGTCATAAGCGTCTTCGATAGCCTTCTTGTCTGCGCCGCCGTAGATTTCAGCGCCACCTTCGAAAGCCTCCCAGTCGAACTCCTCAGGAGCGACTGAAGCGTTGAGAGAAGATTTCTTCTCCACCTTTGCTGCCTGAGGCTCGAGAGCCTCTTCAGCTACAATTTTTGTTTCTTCTGCCATAATGATGTTTGAAAGAACTAGTTGTTTAACAATATTTTGTACTTCACCGGCCACACTCGCGGAGCCTGTCCGGTCGAAAAGCCTGCAAATATAGTCAATAATCTCTGATTCACAAAGATAAATGCCGAAAATCTCACAGTGCGAATGCACAAAGATAACATCCCTTCCAAAGAGTACATCCCTCAACAGCAGCCACAGGTGCCAGTGCCAGTGCCACCGCCGTCATAGTCATAGTCATCGCAGTCACGCCCTCCCCATAAAACTCATCGCAATCCCAGTCACAAGAGTCCTGTACACCCTTCCACGACACCT
This sequence comes from Bacteroidales bacterium, assembly GCA_024398315.1. GTDB lineage: Bacteria > Bacteroidota > Bacteroidia > Bacteroidales > UBA932 > Cryptobacteroides. The sequence continues at coordinate 281 of JAKSJH010000150.1, read as the reverse complement.
CTCACTTCCAAACCCTCACCGCCTCGCTACTCCCCGCAGCATCTTCCGGCAAGGATTCAGGAGTGGACAGGCACGTTTCACTCCCCGAAGCGCTTTCCGGCAAGGCTTCAGGAGCGGGCAGGCACGTTTCACTCCCCGCAGCGCCTTCCGGCAAGGATTCAGGAGTGGACAGGCACGTTTCACTCCCCGAAGCGCTTTCCGGCAAGGATTCAGGAGTGGACAGGCTCGTTTCACTCCCCGTTTAGGGAGCGAGAAGAACCGGAAAGGGAAATGAGCCTGAG
>JAKSJH010000015.1 GCA_024398315.1 Bacteroidales bacterium | reverse complement strand
GGCAATAACTGGTTAAACGCAATGATGAGATGGCGGCCAAACACGTAGGTTTGCACATGGTCCCAGAAACGCGAATTGTAATTGCCCTCGGGGTTCAGTCGGTGATGGCGCCGGCGATGATGTTAGCGGTGAGGGCGTCGTGTCGCCGAATGTCAATCCGGACCGGTCCGGTGTCAGATAGTGCTGCCGTCCTTGTCTAGGGACGGGGGAAATCATTGTTGCCGTTCGTTTTCAGAGTTTTTTAGGCTTTTTGAATTATTTAAGTTTTCTTAAGACTATTATTAATTATTAATATATAACTTTGTAAGTTACAATTTTGTGGTATTAATTGTTTGGTGATAATAATAACGGAAAAATGAAGAAAAACTACCAGAAACTGCTGATTTCTCCAGTCTGCTTTGACATGGAGGGACCGGTCCTTGAGGGGTCTTTCACGAACAAGGCCATCAAGGTCAATACTGTTTCCGTGGATCCTTTCGACCCTGGTTTCGTTGACGGGAGCGGTAACGAGATACCGTTCCAGGACATTTCATTTGAATAAAAAAGCGGAGAGCGATGAAAAGAATCATTTCAACAATCATGACTATTTCTGCTTTTGCGCTCTTGCTCGCATCATGCGGAAAGGAATTTATGCCGTGGAACAGGAATTCCAAGGCCATCAAGGTTACAGTGGCAGGCGTATCTGGCACCAAGGCTTCCATCTACACGACTTCCAACCTCTCCAGTTTCAGAATCAGAGGGTATGTGACGGACAAATGGAGGGAAGACCAAGTAGGCCAGAGTACACCAGAGTACAGCGCCGGACTCTATTCAGATCCTCAAGGTGGCAATCTCAAGGACATAGCAGTCACCAAAGGCAGCGATTGGAGAATCACAGGTAATGAGGACTACGACAATCCGAAATTCTCATGGGTCAATGGTAAGGCGATGCTTTTCTTCGCTTATGCACCTGCTACAAAAGGAACACTTACTCTTACCAAGTCAGACAGCAGTACTGACGCAACCTTCCCGTTCGGATATTCAGCAACGGTCAATGCAGCGGAGGAGATCACTTCCACTAACTGTGATGACCTTATCTTCGCATATGCAAGCAACACTGCGACTTACGAATCGGACAACACCAGCGCTCACTTCGGCGAACTTAAGAGCGGCTCCTCGGACGTTATCGACCTCAAGTTCTATCACGCCCTCGCCCAGATCCGCTTCTGCGTGGACCCGGCTGATTTTACTTCAGGCGCAGATATCAAACTTATCAAAGTCAGACTTCTTGGCCCGAAGTCAACTACCGCCGGCTCAACAAGATACATAGGTATCGCCAGCAGTGGAAAATGTACCTTCACCGGCCCGTCCACATTCTCTGACTGGACCGACATCCAAAATCGCTTCGCCTACAGCCAGACATTCAATGGCACCAGCGGTGTCTCGTTTGCGAGCGGACTCCCGACCGGATGGACATCAAAACAATATGGGACAAGTCCTGATGTACAGACCATCTACACATGTGAAGGTGACGTCATTCTCGTCATCCCGCAGAATCTCTCGGACTGCGGAGTCGAGGTGACCATTCAGGAAGGTTCCTCCGACCCTGTCCTTTTGCAGGGCAAGCTCCCGGCCACCACTTCTTCCAGCACGACGGTCTCCTGGGACGCCGGCTATTATTACACTTACAAGATCGGCACTACGGGCACCCAGGAAGACCTCTCCCTGACCATGACTCTGGTTGACTGGGCGGAGAGAGAGAGTTATATTCCTATAGACTAGCAAGACATGAAGAATTACAGATATATCATTATGGCAGCCATGCTGGCAGCAGCTGTTTCATGCGGTGAAAAGCTCGGCACCGACTCTGCGGATGAGCTCGGGACTCCGATAAAGTTCAGTGCCGGGATTGGGACCAAGGCTTTCCTTGGCTCCGATGACATCAATACCGCCAACACCGAACTTATCATCTGGGGTTTTGCTGGTTCAGACGCTCTCATTGAGGGCAAAACGGCCACGTACAACGACACCGAAAGCAGTTGGAACCTTGACAAAGATTACTACTGGGGCGGAAACAAAAACTACACCTTCTTCTCGTATTTGACGAAAGACAAAGACGAGCATACCGCTCCTACTGGTCTCAGCATGAGCAATCGCGTACTCACGGTCCCTTCCAAGACTTTCGACTTCGCCACTAACGACAACGGCTTCGACTTCTGCTACTCCGAAGTTGTGAACAGACCAGCAGACAACGCCGATCACTCTACGGTGGCCTTCGATCTGAAGCATCTTTACAGCGCAATAGCATTCTCAGCGCACAACTACACCGGAAGTAGCATCACCATCAAGGAAGTGACTCTCTTTGGCTTGAAGAACAAGAAGTCCGCGACTATCAGTTTCGCGGATACCGGAGCCGAAGTCGCATATGGAGATGATGCCGCTTGCACATGGACATCCGGCAAGAAGCTCAATACCTCTGATATAACCATAGCCAAGGATGCTACCATTGCTAATCTCGTCGGCGACGGTACTGCTGCTGCCCAGTACTACATGTTCTGGGCCCAGACCGCCACTGAACTCGCTGCCACGGGATGGACCGACAGCGACACCCAGCCTACGGGTGGTGCGTATCTGAAGATTACTTATGTTCAGGATGGTATCACAATCACCAAGTACGCCAGATTCCCTCAGGACCTCGAGGTTACTACCGAAGGAACGGTGGAAAAAGGCTGGCCTGAAGGCACGAAACGTCTCATGCAGCTTTCATTCAGAGATGATTGGATAACCCTACAGTTAAGTGCCGCGCCATGGGACTATTCCGAACCGTCCATCAAATATGCCGTCGACGACACGGATTTGAATGTCGAGTCACCGCTTCAGTTCGATGACAACACATGTACCGTGGACGAGGCGACCCATACCCTTTATTTCAAGGAAGCTAATCCGATAACGGGCAGTTTCAGGCTCAGTTCACCTGAGGGTGCAACCTGGGTCATCTCCAAGGAAGGAGACTACGACGCCTTCGAAGTTGACAATGTCACGATTGGAACCGACGGCCTGCCTGCCAGCAGATACGGCGACAAGATGGACTGCAACTACGGAGCCGTGGATGTGACCAATGGCAACACCTTCACCATCTATCCGATGGCGGTGGACGCAGGCAAGGATTACAGCATACAGCTTTCATTCTCGATCAGATACCCTGACGGGGAGTCGTACTGTATCGACGAACTTCTTCAGCCTGTCAAATGGACTATCATCTTCACCAAATAAAACAGGAAACAATGAAAAAACTCAATATATCCGCGATGTCTGCAGCAGTATTGCTTCTGGTGGCTGCATCATGTACCCCTGACAACCTTCAGGTTGAGAGAGACAGCTTCATCTCCCTGAATCTGTCTTCCAGATCGCTTGAGACCAGGGCGACAAAGAATGGTGAGGACCCTTATAACGAGAACACCATCAATTCCGTATATTATTTCTTCTACAAGAACGGGGAAAGCACTGAAAATCCTGTTCTGAAAGGCCGTCTGATAGGACTTGATCTCAAGAGCGGCTCGAGGACTGAAGAAGTACCTGTGGCATCGACCACCGCAGACGCTCTGTTTGAAAGCTCAGACTCATGCCAGGTGTTCATCGTTGCCAACCCTCCGAAGAATCTTGAATCATTCCTCGGCAGCAGCCAGACTCTTGAGGCACTTCGTTCCAAACTGTTCGTCTCGTCTCTCAATGGCCTTCAGGAAAGTTTCATCATGGTTTTTGACGACAAGGCCGTCAAAGATGCTGACGCAGGCAACCTTATGACTGTCGATGCAAAGCTCAAGAGACTTGCCAACAAATTCACCATTTCCCTGGACATCAGTGACAAAATCTATATTCCCGAAGAATGGAAGTCCGTCCCTGCAGATGCAAAGGTGGAGTTCCATAATGCCTTCAACGAGACTTCTCTTGGCGGAGACTTCGCGACGGTGGCAGCCGGAGACAACAAATTCAAGGAGAAATATTTCGATACGGAAGCCATAGCTTTCGGTGATCCGGTGGCTGGCAAGGACGATACCAACAAGGACATCTGGAAATGCAGTACGGAGCGTCCTGTGTACTCCTATTCCATGTCCTGGGATTTCGTAGGGAGCCAGGAACCGTATCTTCTCATCGAACTGCCTTGGAAGAAGACTGGCACAGATACTGTCCTGCCTACTTATTATACAATCTTCTTCAACTTCAAGGATGTCTCGATCAACAACTGGTGTCAGCTGAACATCGACCTTGACAAGCTGGGTGGATTCCAGAAGGAAAGCCCGACTCAGCTTTTCCAGAACATGGAGTATCTGGTTCTTGACTGGAACGATGCCTTCGAAGCGGATGATCTGGTCATAGATATCGACGGCGCGAGGTATCTGATGATGAACCAGACAGAGTTCTTCCTCTACAATCAGGACACCTGGGATTTCCCTTACACCTCAAGCCACGAATGCGAGATTGTGCAGGAGACTTATGAGAAGGAGAACTACCGCAACCGTATTGCAACCAAGGTCACAGGAAACAGCCATGACCTTGGCTCAACAGACATCTACAACTGCACCCTTGATGGTTCCCTCATCACCTTCCATCACAAGCTGAACAACAATTTCAGTTCAAAGGAGGCAATAGGCGGCATCGATTATGGCAATTATGATGTCGTACCATATACCTTCAAATTTATAATAAAGCACAAGGATGACATGACAGGTACATATCAGCAGGAGGTGATCGTTCACCAGTACCCTGCCATCTATATCGAGGCACAGCCTAACTCCGCAGGAGTGTTCATAGTACCAGGTACAGGTCAGATGCCGACTTCTTTTGTCAACATCAATCCTCTTTTGATCAAGGACACACAGACGTTGCTGGACGAAACCGGCAACCCGTTCACAGGGGCGATCGCACCCGGCTCAACGATTCATTATTGGTGGTATTACGGATATGGTGGTGATCCTCAAACAAACGCGGATGGCAGCGTGACTATTGGAAACAGCAACGGCAACATGTATGTGATCACGACTGCTGTCGCTCCGTTTTTCGATGGTCAGGAATATATGCTGGCGGATCCAAGACAGACCACGGGCAATGTTGCAGAATTGAAGAAGGATATCAATGAAACTGGAGAATATTTAAGCGAGGGGTACACTAACTTTCACTACCATTCCAGTGGCTTTGGCACCCCAGGGTATCCTCTAGCAGAGGAGGACGACGACATATTCGAAGAAGAGTCAGCATTGTATGGAACCACTCCAAGAACTCTTTCATACTATTATCCGACCAAAGCCACGCAGGAAGCAGAAAATATCATTGCTCCCAAACTCCGTATTGCTTCGTCCTGGGGTCAGACCTATATGTTGAGTTATGACAAAGCTGTGAGGAGATGTGCCGCCTATCAGGAGGACGGCTACCCTGCCGGAAGATGGCGTGTGCCGACTGCCGCGGAGATCAAGTACATCTGCAAACTGTCCTCAGACCACGTGATTCCTCAGTTGTTCGGTCAGTTCTCCGCTAGTTATGACATTGCAGCAAAATACTGGTGCAGTACAGGCACTGTAGGGGTTTACAAAGTAGAGGAAAAAGACGGAACCCTTCTCAATGCATACCACGCCCCGGAATATACGTTCGAAACAGAACATGAGTTTGAGTATAGTAAATCCGTTGCCGTTCGCTGCGTGTATGACGAGTGGTACTGGGAGAACCGCGACTACGACAATGGTACTGTGGCTACAACCAAGGGCCGTCTACCAGAACATCTGTGGAAAACCCCATACTGGGGTGACATGCCACGTTAAACTTCAATCCTTCGAACGATGAAAAAGATCTCAATTATATTTTTTGCGATATTCTCAGTTCTGTTCACCTCCTGTACTCTTGATGAGATTTTCGAGGGAACTGGACAGACAGGAACAACAACCTTGACCTTCACGCCTGACTTTGGCTTCTATGGTGAAGGTTCGGACACGAAGGCATTTACTGAGGACCCCCAGGTCAATAATCTGTACCTTGCCGTGTTTAACGAAGGAGGAAAGGCTCTCATCGAATATGTGAAAGCCGTTCCTGTCACTCTTGCGACGGCAAACGACACGAAATACACTTACACTGTTACCCTTAAGACAAGTGACAAACCAAGGGTCATCCATTTCATAGCCAATGCTCCAGAGACACTCGGCTATGGTTCTGATGTGGATGCGGTGGGTAGCTTGAAATACAGTTTTGACAAGGAGAACTGGACCGGCGAGGATGCTTATTGGGGCTACCTTGAACTGTCAAATGGCATTTGCGATGAGAAAGACGCAAGGATTAATGATCTTAAGGCCGCTATGTCCAATGTGAAACTAGTCAGGAACTTTGCCAAAATCAAGGTTGAAGCTGCGACCGGCTCCAATCTGACCATTACACGCTTCTGGATAAGCAATTTTCCCGAAAATTCCACAGCAGCCCCGTACAATCGTATTGCACGCCGTTTCGAGTCTGGTTATGCCGGTTATCAATATGCATCAGATGCTATGGATGCTGGTTACATGGGATTCTGCCCTGCATATTCAGAGCTGGTCAGCCTTTCCGGATTGAGTGCTGCGAAACTTGCCCAAATAGAATGCGGGCCTGGAACAGGCAGAGAATATGCCTGCACTTATGAGCGTGAGAAACCGATAAGCGACCCTCTCTGCATCATTGTTGGCGGAACTTCTGACCTTCCTGGCGGAGATACTGAAACATTCTACAAGATAGACCTTCGCGACAATGACGGTAATTACCTGCCGGTACTCAGGAATTTCACATATTCACTTACGATCGGTACCGTCTATAAAGTTGGAGAAAAGACTGTCGAAGATGCTCTGAAATCGGTTTCCAGCGGCGCCATCGACACGGACCTTTCCCTCAAGGACCTCAAGGACCTGTCCAATGGAAAGAGCAGAATTGCAGTAAGCGAGACAGAGAGAGTTCTGTTTGATGAAGAGCCGTTTGCTCTTCTGTATTCGTATATCCCGGACATTACCACCGGGACAGTTGTGAACAAGACACTTGCACAGTGGGTGTCCGAGGGCTCTTATGTCAGCGAGGATGCCGTTCTGGCTGCGCATGAACCTTATGTCACCATCGAATTCGAACCCGGCAAGTCCGGCAAGGTGATAGACAGTTTCGCGTTGGCCAGTTATGACGAGACCGACGGCTACCGCAAGATATTTATCGACCCTGTAAGCACAAGTGACATCATCAAGACAGAAGTCATCACCATCACTGGACATGTATGGAATGACACCAAAAATGGCTATGAGACCCTTCAGCGGACAGTCAACTACCAGATGCGTCCGCGTCTGAATATGACTCTGACCCTTTCTCCGGACCGACTTCCACGGAAAGTCGGTGAGAATATCACCGTCACGATAGGTATCGAGGAGAATCTGCCACAGTCTCTTTTCACGCTGGACATGAAGATAACGACCGAGCAGATGTCCCTCACCCCTGGCAACAATGTTCTGCCTATTACTACCGAATTGGGTGCGGACGGCAAGCCATCATACTTCATCACAAGAGCCATCACCTGGGATGAGTACAGCGCCGCACCATCTGTCATGGATGCCGACGGAATCCTGAGAAAGCATTTTGACTGTCCGTTCAAGACCAACACTTCGAACTTTGACGAAGTGGATCCATCATTCGGATATGGAGACAGGGTTCTGGTTTCGAATGAGAATTTTAACCTGGCTGATGCGCTCTTCATAGTTGGAGATGACAATCTGAACAGGTTCATCAACCCTCATCTTACGAAGGAGTACCTTGTGACCGGCAGACCGGCCGCCATCGAATTCGGGATGACCAAGCTGCCTTCGGACGGTAAGGTCTATGTGAGGATGTTGGGAATCGAACCTGTCGATGCATCTGCGTTCACACGACTGCCAGATGAAACCATTGAATCCACAGTTTACGCCGTCTATGAATTTGATGTGGACAACATCATTTCTGAGACATTTGAGGTCCGGACCAGTGCCAACGATGTGACTGTGGCTTATTTCCAGCTGTTCGACGACGAGTTCAATCCATCGAAACTGACAGAAATCCGTGTTGACAAACCGAGCTTCACCGACCTCAAGTTCAAATACAAGAATCTTGACTACGTAGTCGCGGCCAAGGAAGCACAGGCTACGTTCCACATGGATTACATTCCTCAGGACGGCAATGTGACCATACACCTCAAGAACGCGGTGCCTGCGGATAACAGCATTACCGGCACTTCGGATGGTGACGGCTACACCTCATACGTTATTTCAGGCATCACCACCAACGATGTTAGCTTCCCTGTTATCATCACTCCTGCATCACCGTCAGAGAACACAGCATACTTCAAGCTTGATGCAGGCAGCGCTTATAATCCGAGTGCTGTGGCCGAAGCTCCAATCCAGAAGCTCAACTTCAGCAACCTCAGACTCATCAACGTGAACAACACCGGCAAGAATTACGTTGTTGGCGGCAAGCCAGCGCGCATAGCCTTCACTATGGATGATATGCCATCGGACAACGTGATCACCATCAAGCTGACCAACCTTACGCTTGGCAGCGGCAGGACCGGTGTCTCCAACGTCCAGGACAATGGTGATGGATCGTACAGTCTTACCGTGACTGAAACCGATGTCACTCTCGACGTGACACCGACCATCGGCCAGACCTCTGCAAAATACGAGCTCAGCGATACGGAGTTCTACATCAACAGTCTCACCACCGATATCAAGAAGCTTAATTTCAGCAGTCTCGATCTCATCAACCTTGGCAACACTACCAAGACATATCTCAACGAAGGTAAGCCAGCACGCATTTCCTTCACTCTGGAAGACATGCCGAACGATGGTACGGTCAAGCTTGTGCTGACCAACATGACGCCGCTCACTCCTTTGACCGGCACCGGTGTCACCGGTATCACTGCCGTCAGCGGAGGATATGAGCTCGCTGTAAACGACAAGAACGTCACACTTGACGTATCTGTAGCGACCGATGTCACATCGGCATCGTTCATGCTCACCGATGCTGAGTTCAATGATTCTCAGACCACTACCAGGACTGTCCAGAAGCTTGAATTCTCGAATGTGAAGATCAACATCAATACCGGGACCACCTATCTCCTCGCCGGAGACAATACCTCTACGATTTCATTCAGCGTTGATCAGGTACCAACGACCGGCAAGGTGACGGTCTGGATCAAGAACGCATCAGTCAACGGAGGAACTGCTGGCACTCCTAATGAGGACGGCTATGTCCCTTACGAAGTGAGTGTGACAGACTTTGACAAGACCGTTGGTATCACGGTCAACAACAGCGGCTTCACCGCCAGCAACAATTCCGTGGTATTCTATCTAACTTCCACAGGATTTGTCACGAGCGACGAAAAAGCCGCCAGCGTCAGGACCCGCTACACTGTCAACTGGGCGAATGTGCTGATCAAGACTGATAACCCGAATGCTGCAGCCACCAGCCAGTCAGTGTCTGTCTACACTAATGCTGCCTGCACAGGAACGGCATATAAGACATTCACAACAAATGGAAGCGGTTATGCTTCAGGTTCTGAGTTCATCGATGCCACAACTTCAGACGGATCTGAGAAGTACTACTTCAAGTTCACCAAGAGTGGCGTTGACTACATCAGTGATGCTGTCACCCTGGCTCAGCTAGCTTCCGGAACTACAGTAATCTGTAAGGTTCAGATTGTAACCTATACAATCAAGGCCCGTACACTGAAGTTTGGAGATGCGAATGGCAAAACTGTTACGTTCAAAGTGGGCAGCAACACTAGTCCGACGGAAACGATAACAAAAACTACAGGAACAGGTTCAGGCAACAAGGGATATATCACTTCTGATTTCACTATCACTTGTACTCCTAATACACATATCTTTATTGCAGCTCCTAATGGGAAGACATACGATAAACTGATAACAGAGATTGGTAACAGAACAACTGAATTAACAATTTATTAATTGATTACTTCAACTTTCAGCAGTACATAAACTATTTCACTTATCCCCCGGAAGCCCCTCGCTCCCGGGGGAGGGTGTTTCCAGAGCCTCGTCATCCTGAGCTTGACTCAGGATCTCACCAGATTGCGGGTCGAGCCCGCAATGACGTCAAGGAGAGCCCGCAATGACGGTGTTGGGAACATCATGCCGGACCTGATCCGGCATCTCCCTGACGTTTTCTGACATCTTATCTATCGCTCTATGTATTCGGTTTACACATATTTTACCTCAAGAATATTTGTAATCAGGATATTTATCTTATATTTGCATAAATGATCATGACGGATGAGGATAGTGTCGCACAGGAAGTTGAAGGAATTCTACGAAAGCCCCGGCAATGAAGAGGCGAAAATACCGTTGGAGAGATGGTATCAGGTCGTGGAGGAGGCGGAGTGGCGGAACTTTGCAGACATCCGGCGTGATTTCCATTCCGCCGACTATGTGGGGAATCAGCATTATATATTCAATATTTCCGGGAACAAGTTCCGTCTTGTCGTTGTTGTGAAGTTCGTTATGGGCTATGTGTATGTCAGATGGGTGGGACGGCACAAAGATTATGATACCATAGATTGCAAAAACATTTAGAAATGACAAAGATTACAAAAGAGCAGTACGAGTACGCGCAGAATAGGATTGAGGAACTTCTTCCGCTTGTAGACGGTTATGATACCAATGACAGGAATGCCATTGAATTGTCAGTGCTGTCCGATGTTGTCATTGAATATGAGAAGGAATACTTCCCGATCGAAAAGCCTGCGGTCGCGGAGCTTATCGCGGACGGTATGAGCGAAAAAGGGCTGACCCAGAAGGAACTCGCCAGTCAGATCGGTGTCAGCCAGTCAAGAATCAGCGAATTCGTTTCCGGTAAGTCCGAGCCGTCGTTGAAGGTGGCCAGAAGCCTTTGTCTCGCTCTGGACATCAAGCCCTCAGCGATACTGGGCCTGTGATGCTGTAGATTGCGTGACGAGCCAGAAATTACGAAAAGTCGGGTACGAAATGATTCGAAAAAAGGCCTCCCACATCAGTGCGGGGGCTTATTTTGTCTTTATCCGTTGACATTTTGTTTCAACGGATATCATTGCGGAACTTTGCAGGTGACTAAGAAGCTGTTTTGAAATGGCTCACAAAATTTGTTATAGAAGATTTTTGAGGATGAATTTTCTTTTGAAGATGGAGCATAGCAGTAGCTATGTGACTGATGAAAAAGGAAATTCAGACCAAAAAGATTCATAAGAAATAAAGTAAATCATTTCAAAACAGCTTCTAATTAACACTGAACTTGCAAAATGAAAACACCAAGGCATTTCATCGACCTGACGCAGGACATCGGTTTCAAGATAGCATTCGGCAATCCGGATCATCCGGAGATCACGCGCGGACTGATCCAGGCATTGATTCCGGAAAGGGAGATCAAGAAAGTTGAGTTCCTCAACACTGAGCTCATTCCGGAGCAGGACGGGGACAAGAGGATGAACTTCGATGTCAGATGCATCGACCGTGACGGCAACTCCTTCGTCTGTGAGATGCAGAAGGTTAAGTACGACTTCTTCCCGGACAGGCTGATGTCGTATTCCGGCGACCCTTTGAAACGACTGCTCAAAAGAGGGCAGTCATACGACTCCATCAGGCCGCTGTACATGGTCAATGTGCTGGACTACTATATTGACAGCGACCATTGTGAGCTTATTCGCACGGCTCATGTGAAATTCGATGACAACAATAAAATTTTGTCGGATAAACTGAATTATGTATTTTTACAGCTGCCTGCGGCGAAGAGTCTGGACGTCGGCCAGGGATTCATTGAGCAACTGGCTTTTGCGATACGCAACATGAAGACTTTCAAGGACCTTCCCGATGAACTGGCGGGGAACGGATATTTCAACGAACTTGCTGACGTGGCTGACCGGGCATACATCAGAGAGGAACAACTGCAACTGTACGACTATATGATTCGTGACGAAATACAGATCAAAGCCGAGCGGGACTACGCTGTCCGCATAGCCGCCGAAGAGGCCATGAGAGCCGGTATGAAACAGGGAATAGAGAAGGAGAAGGTCCGGATAGCCCTTGCTCTGAAATCCATGGGGATGTCCAGGGAGGATATATTCAAGGCTACTGGATTGAACCCCGATATAATCGACTCTCTTTAGATGTTTCATCATTCTCCCCGTCATTCTTGATTCAAGTTATTTCCCCCGCCATGCTGAACTTTATTCTGCATCCAATGAGATTGCGGGTCAAGCCTGCAATGACGGAAATGGTGCCTGCAATGACGGAAAGAAAGGGCCATCAATGGTGGGGATGGGAATGGCAGGGGAAATAAAAAAAGGCCCGGAAGACGGGCCTGGGAATGGTTTTAATCGAAGGTTATGTCCTGAAAACCGCCTTGGGTCTCAAAACCGTCATGGTAGTCCTCGACGGTGACGTTCTGCACCTTCATCGGTTTGTTGGTGTCTGAGCCTTCAAGGATGGACTCGGTCTGAGCCATCGAAAGAGGGGATAATGACGGTTTCTCGTAACGCTTTGCCATACCGGCTTGTTATCTTGTATACAGATTGCAAATGTAAGAATTATATTTATATACTCAAAAATAAGCAAGAGGATAAATATAAAAAAATCAAGTATCATTCTCTTATCCTGGAATCGATTATGATCGTCACTGGGCCGTCGTTGACCTGGGCGCACTTCCTGTCGGCCCCGAAGACTCCCCTCTGCACTGGACGTGAAGCCGCTTCCGACAGCAGCTGGCAGAAACACTCGTACATCGGCACCGCCAGTTCATGGCCGGCGGCACGGATGTAACTGGGCCGGTTGCCCTTACGGGTCGAAGCGGTCAGGGTGAACTGCGAGACGGCCAGAATCTCGCCTCCGGCATCAACCACGCTGCGGTTCATGACACCGTTCTCGTCATCGAATATTCGTAATCCTGCGGCCTTGGAAGCGAGCCAGCGGGCATCTTCCTCACTGTCCCCTGCCTCGACTCCGACAAGGATGAAAAGCCCCTTCCCTATGGACGAATGAATCACACCGCCTATAGTCACAGATGCACCGAGGACTCTTTGTATCACAAGTCTCATAGGAAAGGTTTCAATCAGAAAGCAACTCGTAAGGAGTCATTGAAGGAGGAATATCGGATGGTCCCGAGCCCCAGCAGGTGTTGGGCTCCGGTCCCATGACGAATTCCAGAGTGGCGTCTCCTTCGAATATCTCGCTGTGGGTCAGGTAGTTCTTGGTAAATGGAACACCATTCAACGTGGCGCACTGGATGTAACGGTTGACACTGGAGAAACCAGGGGCGTCAACGGTCAGCGTACCTTTGGCGTGACGGAAGGAAAGATGCTCCTGCTGAGGGGAGCCGATGAAGTAGAGACCCGTTCCGTGAGTCACAGGATAGAAGCCCATCGACGAGAACACGTACCAGGAGGACATCTGTCCTGTGTCTTCGTCGCCGCATACACCGTTGACACCGGAGTTGTAGAACTGTTCCACGACCTGGGTGACCTTGTCCTGAGCCTTCCAAGGCTCACCGGCGTAGTTGTACATGTAGATTGTGTGGTGGCTCGGCTCGTTGCCGTGGGCGTACTGACCGATGAGACCGGTGATGTCTCCGGCAGGATTGTCACCGTGGAGTTCGGAACTGACCACGAAGAGAGAATCCAGTTTTCTGACGAACGCCTCCCGGCCACCGAAAAGATTCATGAGACCGACACCGTCGTGAGGGACGAAGAAGTTCCACTGCCAGGCCGTACCTTCACAGAAATCATCGTTGGCCCTGTAATGGTTGGAGAGGAACGGATCGAACGGTTCCCTCCAGGATCCGTCGTAGTTCCTGCCACGCATCGAGTTGACGGACGGATCGAAGACATTGCCGTACCATGAGGCTCTTTCGAGATATTCCTTCTCGACGTCCTCCTTGCCGAGCATCCTCGCCATCTGGGCTATGCACCAGTCATCGTAGACATATTCAAGAGTCTTGGAAGCGGAGGACACCTCCTTGTCACATGGCACGTAGTGAAGGTCCAGGTAGTCCTTGGCCCCGCGGAAGGACCTGAGGAAGAAGCCGAAGGTGTCCCGGGAGGCTGAAGTCGTCATCGCATCCAGCATCCTCTCTGCGTCGAAGCCGCGGACTCCCTGGGCGTAGGCATCGGCGATGACAGGCATTGAATGGTAGCCGATCATGCACATGTCCTCCTGGCCGGAAAGGGTCCAGATAGGAAGCTGCCCGCAGTTGTCGTAATGCTCCTGGAATGTCTTCATGGCATCAAGAGTGATGTCAGGATGCATCAGAGTGGTCAGCGGGAACTGAGCGCGGAAAGTGTCCCAGAGGCCGAGGACTCCGGCGAAGTAGCGGAAACTGCCCTTGTGTACCTTCCTGTCGGAAGAGCGGAAACGGCCGTCCACGTCGCTGTAAAGGACCGGATAGAGATGGGCGTTGTAGAAGCAGGTGTATAGTGTCCTGGCGTGCTCCTCGTCAGTGCCGCTTACGTCGATGGCGGACAGTTCTTCATGCCAGGCGGCCTTTGCCCTGGACAGTATGTCGGCGAAAGTCAGATGCTGTGTTTCAGCCTTGCAGTTACGCCTGGCACCTTTCATGTCCACAGCCGAGATTCCGACCATGACTTCAAGAGGTTCTTTTCCGTCGAATGTAAGAACAGCACGAACATCCCTGCCTGTAAGGGACTTGCCTTTGACGGACCTACGGTTGTCAAACAGTTTGAGCCGTGAGACCGGCTTGGAGAACTTCGCATAGAAATAGACGTGCTGCTCGGGACACCATCCGTTTGAGATTCTGTAGCCGCGTACAGCCCTCCGCCCCGCTTTCTCGATATGGGCGACCTTGACGGTGTCGAAGCAGTCTTCTGGAATGATGGTGCAGTTGTTCCTGTTGCCATGTTCAAGGTTGATCACAAGACCCTGGGAAGCGACGTCGCCAGAATAAGTGTATCTGTGGGCTCCGCAGCGCAGAGTGGCGGAGAGTTCAGCCTTCACTCCCAGTTCAGGGAGTTCTACAGCATAGTAACCTGGTTCGCACCACTCCTTGTCGTGGGAGAAGGGCGTTTTGTAGGAATACTCAAGGGAATCCTTTGACATCCAGATATTTCCATCCACTGGAAGAAAGAGTATGTCCAGCCAGTCAGAGCCTCCTCCGCACCCTGACTTGTGCTGATGGCTGAAGCCGAGCATGGTGTCATGGTAGTAGTTGTAGCCGTTGATCATGTCGAAGGTGTCTCCGGTCATCTCGACCATGCCATAAGGCATCGCGGCGACAGGGACGACACATCCGGAACGGCCCGATCCCATGAAAGGAGAAACAAAAACGGAAGGGTCCTCACCCCCGTTTACTGGAGCGGGATTCTGGACTAGAGAGGCCATTGAAGAGGCAACTGCCAGAAGGAAAGTAAGAAAAGTGCACATAATATTACAAATATAGCGATATTTGTAAGAAACATGATTCATTTGAAATGAAGAAAATATTCAGACTCATGGCACTATCCGCACTGTGCGTCACATCTTGTACAAACGCCCGTCCTGATCTGGACAGCATATTCGAGCCATTGTTCCCTGCAGGCGAACCAGGAGCCGCAGTACTGGTCATGACCGGAGACAAGGTGATCTATGACAGAGGATTCGGAACAGCTGACCTTACGACAGGAGCCGCAATCGACGGGGAGACATCCTTCAACATAGCCTCCTGCTCCAAGCAGTTCACAGCCGTGGCCGTGCTCCAGCTCGCCCAGGAAGGGTGCCTGAGCGTGGAGGACAGAATTATCGACCACTTCCCTGAATTCCTCAGAGGAGAGCCCTCCGACAGCATCTGGAACGACATCAGAATCAAGCACCTGCTGAGTCATTCTTCAGGGATTCCCGACGCCAGGGGCTATCTCAGTCACGAGCAGAAGGTGTTCGGAGACGAGACACTCGCCCTTGAATATCTGAACACCCTGGACCACCTCAACTTCACCCCCGGGACCCAGTACGAGTACATCAACCCGACATTCGTGCTGCTGGGAAGACTCGTGGAGAGAATCACCGGGACAGAATTCACCACCTACGTCCAGGAGCACATATTCACCCCTGCAGGCATGGACAAGACGGTCTATTTCGACCCTCAGCATCAGGACCTCATCCCGGACATGGCCCGAGGCTACGAATATGACGATGTCTCATCCATGGGTGAAGAAAGAGCCGCAGCCGGTCCGGAGTCCCCTTCTGTCAAGGAATGGTACGAATATGACTACGGAGAAGAGAGTTTCTTCGCCACCAGGCCTGACGGCGGAATATATTCGTCGACACATGAGATCGCCAGATGGGAGAAGGCCCTGCGTGAGGGGCGGATCCTCTCGAAGGAGATGCTTGCAGAAGCCTGGACACCGGTCACCCTGGTCTCCGGAAGCGACTGGAGCGACTATCAGAACCGCCCGGGAACATGGTACGGCTACGGATGGTTCATCGAGCAGGAAGAAGGAGAGACATCTCCGTCCTGCATCTACCACACCGGCGACAACGGCGGATTCAAGGCATTGGTCGCCCGCTACCCGAAGACCGACGCCTTGCTGGTCATCCTCGCCAACAGAGCGGACTGGGACAGGCAGGCGGTCAGGGAAAGCATAGAGAAACTACTGAACCTCAAATAATTGAATCATAAAAAATCAATAAGAATATGAAATCAGGAAAGGCAACCCTCATCGCACTGATGCTCGTCTGCGCATCATGCTCATCAACTTTCAGCAAGAAGGAATTCCAGTCCCCTGGCATGAAATGGCGTCCCGTACCTCTCTGGTTCTGGAACAACGACACAGTGGACGGCGGCAAGGTCGCCGACCAGCTGACCCGGATGACAGGAAGCGACTTCTACGGAGGCTGTGCAATCCTCCCGTTCGGAGACAAGTTCAGACCGGAGTACCTCTCGGATGAATATTTCGACCTCTACGCCACCGCAGTCGAAGTCGCCAGGAAAGCAGGAGCCCAGATGTCGGTCTACGACGAATATGGTTTCCCTAGCGGCAGCATGGGAGCCATCAACGGCAACGGCGTCCCTAGATTCGCCAGGAACCATCCGGGGCACGCAATCAAGCGGCTGGACAAGATTGAATATTCCACCAGACCGTCCGCCAGGTTCAGCGTCCAGCTTCCGGCGGAAGGCAGACGCATGGCCACAGTCGCCATGGACAAGAACACCGGAGAGGTCCTGCCTCTTTCGGAGCATGTCTCAGAAAGCGGGATGCTAGAATGGGACACTCCTGCCGATGGTGAATGGACGGTGATGGATTTCATCTGCGTCGATTCCGGTGACCCGAATGTAGACTATCTCTCCTCCGAATCGGTGAATCTCTTCGTCGAAGACACCCACGAGCAGTACTACAAGCATTTCGGAGGGGATTTCGGAAGCGTCATCACCTCAACCTTCTTCGACGAGCCGACCCTCTACCGCGCTGAAGGAAGGATCTGGACGGAAGGGTTCAACGATGCCTTCCAGGAGATCCACGGATGCTCCCCGGAGACGTTCTACCCTGCTCTCTGGTACTCAGTCGGAGAAAGGACAGCCGCCATCAGGAACATGATGTTCGGCACAAGGGCGAAACTGTATTCAGAAGGATTCATGAAAACCATCGCAGAGTGGGCGACCGAGCACGGTATCCTCTCCACAGGCCATCAGGACCAGGAAGAGATCCAGAATCCGGTCAGCGTGGCCGGTGACCTCCTGCTGGACGGCAAGTACATGACAATGCCGGGAATCGACAAGATCGGAGGAGGCCGGCCGACCGAAGACTTCTACAAGGTTGTCTCTTCTTCAGCCAACATCTGGGACCACGACAAGGTCATGTCCGAGACCTACGGGGCGATGGGCAACATCCCAGTCGACCTGATGTACAACATTGCCGTGGAGCAGTACACCAAAGGAATCAACAACCTTATCCCCCACGCTTTCTGGTACAATGACAGCAACGTCACCTTCCTGCCGGAACTCTCCACCCGCAACCCCATCTACCGTGATTCGCTTCCTGACTTCAACAGGTTCCTCTCACGTCTGAACTACATTCTCGCCAGACCGGGCCGCCACGTGGCCGATGTGGCCGTCATCTACCCGATCCAGACTCTCCAGGCCGGACATCACTTCGACGGAGAACTGTCATCCTACCTCGGCTGCGTAACCGTCCCGGGCAGCGACTACAACATGGTTTCCCGCATCCTGACCGACGAGATCGGAGTCGATTTCACCTATATCCATCCTGAAGTGATTGACGGAAAGTGCAGTATGAAGGACGGCAGGCTGACTCTCGACAACGAGGTCAACAAGGAGTCCTACAGTGTCATCGTTCTTCCGGGAATGAGCGTCATCTCAAAGAGCAACATGGAGAAGGTCCACGAGGCATGGAAGCAGGGAGTCAGGGTCATCTTCACGACTCAGAAGCCTTGCCTGTGCGCCGACCTTGAAGGAAGTGATGAAGGAATATGCCGCACTGTCGAAGAGATGCTCGAGTCTGATAAGAATCCGGCCATATTCATTGAACAGCCTTCCCCAGAGACTCTCAGGGCCGCTTTGGAAGGTGTGGATCTCGACGTTGAATTCAATCCGGAAGGCGCCCTCAACTACATCCACAAGGTCACTGAAGGCAGGAACGTCTACCTCTTCGGCAACATCGACGGCAGCCGCAAGGAATCCGTCATCACTCTCCGCCAGAAGCTTGGAAAATGCGTCTGGATGGACCCGCAGACAGGAGAGACCTCCCCTGCTGTCATCTCTGCCGGCCCGGATGGCACATTCATGACAGAACTCTGTCTGGAACCTTCACGCGGAATGTTCCTGGTGGAGAAGTAGTCTACCGCTTCACCGTGATCCAGTCCGATTCACTGACGGTACAGGCTCCGCAGACGCCTATGCCGTCTTTGATGTTGGTGTAAGTGAATGAGGCCGGACTGAGACCGATTTCGGACAGTTCGTTGTTGGCCATGTTGAAGTCCGCCTTGAGGTAGTTGTACAGTTCTTCGGAGAAGCTGTAGAAAATAAGTTTGTAGCGATGGGTGGTTGTCCGGATCGAGAATTCCCAGCTGCTGTGGGTGCCGCCTTCGGTTTCAAAATACCAGTCCGGCGGCATCTCCCCGAACGTCCGTTCTTCTTCGTAATAGATCCTGATCTGATGCGGCTGTCTGCAGCGTCTGCCCATGCGAGGATGCTCGGCCTTTCTCTTCGACCGAAGATCTCATCAAGAGCATCGGAGTAGAAGACCATCGGTTCCTGGCCGCTTGAAGTGATTCCAAGGTCACCTATCGATTCCGGATACTCGTAGCCGGTGCCCACGAAGATGGATGTATCTCCCCAGCTGATTGTCTGGGTGAACGCATCTGCAAGTCCGTGCATCGACTTGTAGGTGGTCTCCTTGAGAACTGCCATGCCGTAGCATCCGGAGCTTTCCGGGGTGTTCTCATATTCAACGTCGAAGCAGATCTGGCTGTAGTATTCCTCCAGGCCTTCCACACGGACCTTCACACTGTGTTCCGGGAAGGCGCCGGGCACGGTGAAGGACGACTCGACAGGCTTGGCTCCCGGGACGGAGCCTCTCACCTCAACCTTGTCGCCGATGGAGAAATTCCTCTTCAACATATAGTACTGAGGGCCGGTCGTCTGAGACGCGTCCGACAGTTTCGTCAGATTCACGGGAGAGCCGTTGACGGACACCTCCACAGACTCCCCTGCCGTGGACCTCGGATGCCTGCTGTCATTCAGCGGAGTGGTCTGCTGGATGGAGAGCAAGGTGGTGTCC
>JAKSJH010000149.1 GCA_024398315.1 Bacteroidales bacterium | reverse complement strand
GGACAAGCCGCAGCTCGGCTACTACCGCTCGCCCGACAAGTGGGTCATCCAGAAGCACCTCAGCCTGGTCTGCCTGAGGGGAATAGACTTCCTCTTCGTGGACTTCACCAACGTCTTCGACGAGTACAACAAACCAGCGCTCAACGCCATGCTCGAGGTGATGCAGGAGTTCAGGGCCAAGGGTTACAATCCTCCGAAACTCGTCCCGTTCTTCAATGCCGGAATCGACGGTCCGAACAAGGACAAGCCTTATTCCTACATGAACAGGTACTACGAGGGCTATGTCAGGGACGGCCGCTATGCAGACTGCTGGTTTGTCTATGAGGGCAAGCCGCTGATTCTGGCTCCCTGCCAGCATGACACCAACAGCGACCTCAACAAAGCATTCACCTGGAGACAGATGTGGGCTGCTTTCCCGTCCTCGGAAAAGGAGAAGTGGCGCTTCTTCGACAGCTATGTCGATGAGCCGAAGGGACCTCACCCTTCCTACAGGCATGGATGGGATCTGGAACAGATGGTCATCTCCAAGGCCCTTGGAGGCCCGCACTGGGACAATATGATCTATGGCGGGGCCAGTGCGACTCTTGACCGCGTCCCGACCTACAACGAGTACCTGATCGACCCAGAGGCCACCAAGAAGGGTCTCTTCTTCGCCGAACAGGCGGAGAAGGCGATGGAGATACAGCCTCCGGTGCTCTGCGTGACCGGATGGAACGAGTGGAAGGCGGGTGCCTGGCCGGCAGAAGAAGGTCATGCCCTTGCCAAAATGAAATTCCGCGGCGAACCTGTCGAGGTGGGCACCTATTACTTCGTCGATGAGTTCAACTCCGAGTTCAACAGGGATTTCGAGCCTCAGGCCGATCCTGAATATTCCGACAACTACTTCTACCAGCTGGCCGCCTTCATCCGCCGCTACAAGGGCATGAAAGAGCCGGAGAAGGCATCCGGATCAAAGACAATCGATGTCTCTTCCGCTGGTTTCGACGCCTGGGGCGACGTACGCCCTGTCTTCCGCGACTTCGAGGGGGACACCCGGGTGAGAGTCTGCCAGGGTGCACCCAAGGACGTGACCTACACCAATTCGACCGGGCGCAACGACTTCGTGGAGTCCAGGGTGACCTACGACGAGGACAATGTCTACTTCTACGTGAAGACCGCCAACGACATCTATGACGGCGAGAGGACCAACTGGATGATGCTCTACATCGATTCCGACAAGGACAAGACCACCGGTTGGGAAGGCTATGACTTCGCCGTCAACATGGAGGTCCTGTCTGACACGAAGACCACCCTGAAGAAGCGCACGGACGACGGCAGATGGGAGACTGTCTGCGAATGTGAATATTCCTACGCAGGCGACCGGATGCAGATCTCTGTGCCTCGCTCCGCTCTCGGTTTCGAGGAAAAGCCGTCCTTCTACTTCCACTGGGTCGACAACACCCAGAAGCTGGACGACATCTCCGAGTTCTTCGTCAACGGCGACTCCGCTCCGGAACGCCGCTACAACTACTTCTACGACGCAGTCTAGTCTTTCCTTTCCACATCTGTGAGATATCCGGCAACTTTGCCCGGATACAATGCATATGTCATCGGCCTGACTATCTCAAAATCTGCGTTCAAGAATAATGTCCCAGCCGGTGATGTGGAAGACAATGATCCAGACTGTCAGGAGAAGAAGAAGGAGGACATCCCTGGTCAGCAGGTATCGTTTCGCTTTCTTCAGACCGCCGTTCCTTTCCAAAGAAAGAGCGTTGCCCTTTACTATCTCTGAAAGAATCAAATACAGTATCAAGACATAAAACAAATAGACAACCTGCGGGAATAGTCTCTTCGGGACAGGGATGAAAACCGGAACGGCAAATGCGACCAGCAAAAGGAGAACGAAGACCAGGTTCCATTTGAAGGAAGGTAAGATGGCGTTGTCCCCGCTTTGCCTTTCGGGCTTTTCCAGAGCCAGATTGTCCACTATGAACTTCTTCTCTTCTCCAGTGTGCATCCTTATGAGGATCTTCCGGTGTTCATATCCATGACGGACAAGAGTGAACTTCTTTATCTCATATGATCTGACCTTCCTGACATCCAAGGTTTCAGTGAAGATCTTCAATCCGAACACGCTTCTGGGAGCAGTAATCGTGACGAGACCGTCGGCCACGACGATGCTGTTCTTTTTCTGCTTTGCGATGGAGATCGTATGTAACAGGAACAGGATCAGAAAAAGAAGGAAAACGGTCATGAACGGGAAGATGATAAGACAGAATATTAAGGACAATTCTTCCTCCCGGATAATCATGACCAGCAATGACACCCAGAATGTTCCGAACAAAGCAAACAGCACCAGCTTCCAGAAACAGCGGGAAAGACTTTCTATTTCTGAGGGAAGATAACGCTTGTTCTTAATCTTCGTGTTCATCGGGTTCTCCAGAGGTTTCGCAAATATAACAAGAATAGTTAAATTTGTGGGAAGGCGGACGTTCCGCCAAACTGACAAAAAACCATCTACAACCTTATGCAGTTCAAAACTCTCCTCAGATGCGCCTTCGCTCTGGCAGCATTGACCCTTTCCACAGTTCTCAATGCAGAATCCGTCTCCCTCAACGGCACCTGGAAGCTTTCCTTCTGGAAACAGGCCGAGGAGATCCTCTCTCCTGACCAGATGGCCTCGGTCGATGCAAAGACCATCGACGCCGAAGTCCCGGGCAACGTCGAGATCGACCTCGAAAGGGCCGGCCTGATCGAAGACCCGATGATCGGAGCGAATGTCAACAAGCTCCGTGAATATGAAGGTTACCAGTGGTGCTACACGAAGACCTTCCCTTCTCCTGCCCTCAAGGCCGGACAGAAGTGCGAACTGTTCTTCGGAGGACTGGACTGCTTCGCCGAGATCTGGCTCAACGGGAAGCACGTCGCGTCAGCAGCGAATTCGCTGATCGAACAGCGCTACGACGTGACCGGCCTGCTCGCCTCCGGAGAAAACAAGCTGGAGGTCATCATCAGGTCTGCCGTCCTGGAGACCCAGAAGAAGCTTCTGGGAACGATCAGCCTTGGCGATTTCGCAGCCGAGGAGTCCATCTACGCCCGCAAGGCCCCGTCCCAGTACGGCTGGGACATCATGCCGAGAATGGTCAGCGCAGGACTCTGGAGGGACGTGAAACTGAATATTCTTGAACCTGTCAGGATCAGCAATGTGCACTGGATGACAGCCTCGGTCGATGTGAAGAACAGGTCCGCATGGATAATGGCAGACCTGCAGATGGTCATGCCTTTCGAGAAATATGACAAAGCCAGGGCTGTCTTCAAGCTTGAAAAGAACGGTAAGGTCTGCTTCGAGACGACAAGACCGCTCCTGTCCCACGCCATGAGGACAAGTTTCGGACTTGAGAACGCTGAGTTCTGGTGGCCGAAGGGATTCGGTGACGCCGCTCTCTACGATGCTTCCGTCACCATCATCGACACAGACGGCAAGACCGTCCTGGCGTCGGATTCACAGAAGATCGGCATCAGGACGATATGGCTCGACCGCTCGGAAATCAACAACCCTCCGGCAGAACCGGGCCGCTTCCGCTTCATCGTCAACGGAGAACCGGTGTTCGTCCGCGGAACCAACTGGGTGCCGCTCGACGCCATGCACTCCAGGGACAATGAATGGGTCAACAAGACCCTTGACATGGTCGCAGACCTGAACTGCAACATGGTCCGCTGCTGGGGCGGCAACGTCTACGAGGACCACATATTCTATGACCGCTGCGACAAGGAAGGCATCATGGTCTGGCAGGACTTCACCATGGGCTGCGCCTTCTACCCTCAGAGAGAAGATTTCAACAAGGCAGTCGAAGAGGAGGTCATCAGCGTGGTGACAAAGCTCCGCAACCACCCTTCCATCGCCCTTTGGAGCGGAAACAACGAGGATGACGCCTCCCTGCGCTGGGCTCTCCAGTGCTTCAAACCGAACCCTAACCAGGATGTTGTCTCCCGTCAGACCATCGCCAGGGTGCTGTTCGAATTCGATCCGTCAAGATCCTATCTTCCAAGCTCACCTTACTACAGCCAGGCCTTCTACGAGTCAGGATTCGATGATTCCAAAGCCATCGAAGACCATCTCTGGGGCCCTCGCGGCTACTACAAGGACGACTACTACAAGGACCCGGCCTGCCAGTTCGTAAGCGAGACCGGCTACCACGGCTGCCCTAACCTTTCTTCGCTCGAAAAGATGATGCATCCCGACGAGGTCTATCCTTGGGAGAAGGGCTCCGACCACCATTGGAACGACGCCTGGTCCACCAAAGCCACAAGAAGGTTCGAAGGCATCGGCTACACCCCGGACAGGAACAACTTGATGATCAACCAGGTAAGCATCCTCTTCGGAGAATGTCCGGACAACCTCGAGCGCTTCATCACAGCATCCCAGTTCGTGCAGGCAGAGGCGATGAAGACATTCGTCGAGAAATGGCGCGGAGCCAAGTTCGACGACCGCTGGGGCATCATCTGGTGGAACGTCAGGGACGGATGGCCTATCATCTCCGATGCCGTGACCGACTACTGGTGCTCAAAGAAGCTGGCCTACTGGTTCATCAAGAACGCACAGTACGACGTCTGCGCCATGGTGCTTGACAAGGTGGACGGAAAGAACCCTCTCGTGGCCGTCAACGACACCAGAGAAGAAGTCTCCGGCAAGATCAGCGTCAAGGACATCGTCAGCGGGAAGAAACTCTTCTCCGGCGAATTCACCATCCAGGCCAACGGCAGGACCAAAGTCACCGACCTCGACCTCAACGGAATGGGCCAGGGAGCCCTTCTCATTGAATATGAAGTCGGAGGCACCACCCGCAAGAACCATTTCATGTACGGTGAGCCTCCTTACAAGCTCGACGACTTCAAGTCCTGGATAGTCAAGACCGGCATCTACGATTCCGAGTGCCTGGGCTACTCTATCACCGACAAGAAGAAAAAGAAATAGAGCCCATGGCGATCTTTTTCGTCATTGCTGGCTCTTCTCCGTCATTGCGGGCTTGACCCGCAATCCCCTGAGCCGGAGGGATGGTAGTGAAATATCTCCGCCGTCGCTTCTCAGCGTCACAGACCCTCGTTTCCCATAGGGGGTCTGCGACGGGCAGTCAAAAAGCCCACCTGATTATCAATCACTTGCAAAACGGAGCGTCGCAGACCCCACACTCATTTCGAGGGTTTGCGACGCTGAGAAATAATCGTATCATTTTGCGACCGGAAGTGCTTGGTCAGCAGAAATCAAAAAGAAGAAACTTGTTTATCAGTACTCTATGGTCTTCAGGTACTCGGCCAGGTTCTTCCGGCAAGGCCATAGGGCATAATCCTGAATGAGCTTTCGCTCCAGAAGGACCTTCGCCAGTTCGGTTGATATGAACATCTTCCGTTGAGCGGCCATGCCATAGCCGAAATACTCCTTTGAAAGGTAGAGGTGTGGGAGGGGATGCTCATGAAGAGGGAAGAACGGATATTTCTGGTCTCCGCCATATTTCTTCTTCCCGCACACCGGGCAGATTTCATACTCATGCATCGACAGGTCGAGATCCTCGTCTATGATCGGTATGTCCAGTTGCAGTATGCCTTCAAAGATCTCCCCTGATGCCTTCCTGACAGGACGGCAACCAAGGCCTAGAGGCTTGAACAACGTCTCATACAGTTCATCCGTCAAGAATGCGACATCTTGAGGAGCTCCGTCGAAAAATGTCCAGAAAGGGTGCTTTGTCGGCCTTGTCGACCTTGTAACCCGGAAATCCTGTGTCTGGATAAGAGAATGGCCGCATTGCCTACAAAAATTGGAAGTGTCATAGTACAGTTCGTCCCATGCCCAATTATCATTTGTCGGCAAAGGATATCCCTTCCCGCGTATCGAGCTCAACACACAATACTCCGACGAGTTGATGTCCTCCTTGGAATATTCATAGTGGTAATGTTCCCAAAAATAAGGATGCTTTTTCTTGTCGCAAAAGTGGTTGTGGATGCAGACGGAAACGGGGCCTGCATCTATGGCGTACCATCCGGTACTTTCAGTGGTGAGGATGATGTCGAATTGCTTGAGAAATAAAACATCCTCCTCGGTCCAAATATTATGGTAGCCGTAAATTTTTTTCATATATCCCTCTATTTAATACCTAATACTTTCAAGAACTCCGGATAATCCTTGTATACTTCTTTTGCCGCTTCAATAATCTGTTCACGAGTTGCATCACCTGTCTTGATTTCAGCCTTTGAATTAGAATATCCGATCAATTTTCTCCATTTATTCGTAAAAACCTGATGTTCTTTCTTTGTCAACACTATAGATGGAATCTCATCTACATTCATTCCCCAAGCTTTTGCAAGTCTTTGTTCAATAAGATGATGGACTTCCAATCCGAATCCCTTACCATATTTTTCGGCAACCGCTTTGGTCAAGCTTTTATAAGAATCAATACCGAATTCAGAAGCTTTTTCGAATTTCTGGAGCTCTTTGGTCAAGCGAATGGCATCCACTCCCTTGGCAGCATACTTGATGG
>JAKSJH010000148.1 GCA_024398315.1 Bacteroidales bacterium | reverse complement strand
GGCGATTAAGAATTTCCGAAACAGAATTGCACATCACGAACCCATATGCTTTGACGGGAATGGATGCAAGAGCATCGATCCGGCTCAGTCAAACTATAACCTCATTATACGATACGTCAATTTTCTTGGATACCCAGAAGGGCATCTCTATTTTGGACTTGATGTCCTGCCGGATTCGGTTATAGAACGCATTAATCGACTCTAATCTCTAATCAAACCGACAGAAGGCAAATCCACCGGCATCACCACCGTCCGCTCCAAGCTCAAGAGCAACGGTTCTCCAGCAGCCATCTATGAATTCGATGAAGAAAGGACATATTTCAGCGCCACGGTGAAGATTCATCCGGAGTTTCCGAGAGAGGGTGAGGGCCAAAATGTCCCTCAAATTGTCGTAGATAATGTCGTAGATGAATTAACTGATAGACAACGAGATATCCTAAAAATACTTAGCCACCCTGTCGCAGATGGTGTCGTAGATAGCAATGCCGAAAATGCCAGCACATTGGCAATGAAATTATCTGTCACGCCAAGAACTATCCAGCGAGATCTGGCAAAACTTCAGAAGAAAGGAAAGATAGTACATGTAGGCCCAGATAATGGAGGACATTGGGAGGTCATCAAATAGCTAGGTACTGTTTCAAAAAGTGTGTGGGTACATATACTGAAAATCCCCTCATTGTTAAGGTCCTGTCACATCTGTCCTGGGTCGAGGATCTGGTTCCGGCAAACGAAACATTAAGAAGTATGCGCCACTATACTTCCCAGGTTATAAAGTTGGCATTAAGAGTGGTCAGCAATTTGAGTTTTCAATAACCTATCAGGACCTGACAGGTCAAGTAACAGGTCAAGTAGGACAACTTCTTAATATCATCGGAAACGATATGCTATCCACGAGCGAGATGATGAGTCGTCTCGGGCTGAAGGGCCGTGATAATTTCAGAATATCATACCTTGCGCCTGCTCTGAAAATGGGACTCATTGCCCGCACAGACGAAATAAATCCGAAGAATCCGCACCAGAAATATTTCCTGACTGAATTAGGGAAAAATCACATTGGACGATAGAAGGAATATAAACAGGACGGCGGAGGACTCAGAGTAATCATCTGTAAAAATTATTTACAAGACAAATTTACAAGCTATTTCCTAAAATACAAGCCAAAAACAAAAAAGGTTTGATACCGCTAAGTTATTGATATCAAACCTTTAAAACTATTTGACAATTTCTAAAAATTGTTCTCTGTGCGGGTGAAGGGACTCGAACCCATACGCGTGAAGCACCAGATCCTAAGTCTGGCTTGTCTACCAATTTCAACACACCCGCAAAGGCGGTTCTGCAAAGATAGGGACAAAATACCAATATGCAAATCGATGTTGAATATTGAATATTGCGGGGAAGTCCCTATATTTGTTTTATTACAATTAAAAATACAGCTGGTCTATGAAAAGCAACAGTGTCCTCTCTATGATTTGCTGCGCCTTGTGCGCACTGCTTGTTACGTTCATCCTCTTTTCCTGCAACGGCGGGGCCGAACCTGCGCCGAAGGAGCCTGAATATGCTGATGTGCAGGGCGTTGTCACAAATCAGGTGGGCGTCACGGTTGAAGGTGCCACAGTCACCATGGGGACCAAGGGTTCGGTCACCGATGCCCAGGGACGATTCAAGATCAGCGGCTTGAGACCCGGAAAGATCCAGGCGAAGATCGAGGCGGAAGGATGCGATCTGTTCACACAGGATGTGATGCTCAAAGCCGGGGCCGACAATGCATTCGATTTCACCATCTTCTCCTACGCCTCCGTCCTCAAGGTCGACAGGACTGAACTTGTCATTCCTTCTGAGTCCTCCGACTATGAGTTCAAGGTTGCGTACAACTCTGACTGGACAGTCGAATCCGATGCTGACTGGATCAGACCGGACAAGTCTTCCGGCAAGGGCGGAGGACCTGTGGTCTTCCATGCGGACGCTTCCTTCGAGGGTGAGGAAAGGTACGCCACCCTCACTTTCAAATCAGCGAGGGAAAAGATTGAAATACCTGTAACTCAGGATTTTCCGCTTGTTGTAGTGTCAGCGACCATCAAAATCGGAAATGAAATGGATGAAATCATGGATGAGATCATAGTCAAGCTTAACAAACCCGTCCAGAAGATCTATGGCGTACAGGCCCTGAATCCTGAGACTTGTCCTTACATTGAAGGTATGGTTGCGCCTGACGAAGTGAAACTGACCGGGCTCTTCAACCTGACCGAGGATATATCGTTCTTGTTCGAGGCGAAGAACAATTTCGGTTTCGTTGAAGATGTAGTGGTGAACACACAGCTCTATAAGAAGAAAATCGTACCGGATCTCCCACCTGAAGAGGGACTTGTCGACATCATGCTGTTCAATGAAGGAAAGGAACTGCTTGCTTGGTCGTACCGCCTTTTGCAAGATGACTATCATCTGCAGCGTATTGACATTGAAAGCGGAAAGGCTGTCAAGGATTTCTTTTTCCCGGTCCGTCTTCCTTTCTGTCATTCTCCTTATGATGGCAAGTGGTACACATGGAATGAGGACAAAATGTACACCATCGACTTCGAAACCGGAAACCTTACGACAGTCTATACTTTCGAGAGCGACGAGTATTATGGCTGCACTTATCCTTTCAACATCGGAATTCTTTCGGACGGCACCGGTCTCGCAAGCATGTATTCAAATTTGAGCTCGGCCGAATCCTGGCGCTTCGTTGACACAAGGGGCGGCACGATAACTACCAGGGAGCCGAGCCCGTCGGAGAAGAACAGCCTCGGAGTCCCATACAGTTTCATCATCGCAACCAGTTTCGATGCATCGAAGCTCTATCTCGGTTCAGAAAGCCAGTTCTTTATCTATGACCCGCAGAATCCCGTTCAGTTCAGGGCTCACGAGGTCCCGTACTATGGGAGCTGCTGGGCGATATTCCCACATGCAAGAAAGGACCTTGTCTATGTCCGCAGCAGTGGGGACTGCTACCCGATGGACAGTGAGTGGCACATCACTCTTCCTGTTTCCGGTGACGTGGAAACAGGTGGGATGGGATTCTGTTATGATTCCGGAATGGAGGATATCGTGTACTTGAAGAACGGCTATCAAGAGCTCCGTCTCGCCAGGTTCAATCTTGAAGACGGCGGGCAGGACATAGTCGCAACTCACCCTATGGAACGCGCTCTTGACTTCCAGACCGATCCTGCCGGAGGATATGCATATTGCTATGTCTCTGTCTATGACCAGAAGGAAGAAGCCTATCACAACGCCATCTGCCAGTTTGAAACCTCTTTCCTGAACGCAATGATCAGATAGCCGGGGATCCGGTTCCCTCTCCGGCTTCGTAGGACTCCAGTTCCATCAGTTCCCCCTCGCTCAGTTCTTCTGTCTCTTCTGAGGAATATTCAAGTTCGGCTTTCCTGGCTTCTATGGCCTCCTGGGCCTGCCTGTTCTGTCGGATGGCGTCCTCGACTCCGCGGTCGAAGATGTTGTGGATGGCTCCCAGAAGGTTGAGCTTGAGTCCGTTGATCTGCTCGTCGAAGACCGGGATGCCGGTCGATTTGTACCGGGCCTTGCCGAGGCTCCATTTCCAGTCCGAGAACGAGCCTTTGAGGTTGACCCCGAACTTGACCGGGACAGGCGACTCGATGGCCGAGATGTGGTACTTGAAGTGCTGGTCGAATTCCTGTGTGCCGTCCAGCGCCACCGTGTAGCGGTCTATCTTGAGGATGAACGGGAATATCTCAAGCTTGTTGTCCCGTATGACGCCTCTTACGGCCATGCTGTCGATGTCGCTGTGGGACTTGTCCTTGAACATCATCGTTCTGCGGAGCTTGTTGAGGTCCTCGCTTTCGCTGAGGGACAGTTCCTTGCCGTCAATCTTTACAATTCCGCTGATTGATGATGGGATGATGCTCATCGTCGTGTCGATGTCCGATGTGGCCGCTATCTCGCAATCCAGCTGGCCTTTGAAGGCCTTGAGCATAGGGATGATGCTGTCGACGGCCGGGAAGAGCTGGATGACCTTCTCTGCCGTGATGTCGGAGAAGTTGAGGTCGAAACCGGCCTTCAGGTCCTTCTTGGTCCTGGTCGAATAGAACCCCTCCAGGTAGACATCTCCCATGTTTGTGCTGGCCATGGTGTTGGTCATCTGGAGACAGCGCTCCTTCATCCGGAGCTCTGAAGAAATCCATGTAGTCTCCAGGCCTGAATATTTCAGACATGCCGCCTTGACATGGACATCGGCTTGAAGGTTGGCCGGGATAACCAGCAGACCTCCCGTCTTGACAGAATCGGCCTCGAAGTCTTTGCGGACACTCTCCAGGTAATCGCTGTCTTCTAAAACGGTCAGGTCTTCAATGTCCTTGTGAGGAACATATCCGCTTCCGGCATTCAGGGCAAGAAGAAGTTCGTTGAGGTCCAGGACGTCGGAACTGATGTCCAGGTCAAGCTTCAGCCGGCCTTTGTCCGAGACCAGGGCTTTCCTGAGTCCGGAAAGACTTCCGCTTGCGGAGATGTCCGAACCGCCGGACTCCACTCTCATCTCTTTCAGTCCGATCCGGTCGTTGGTCAGCCTGCACTCCAGCCCCGCGAGCCTGTTGTCGAGGGGGAAGTACGGAGTGATGACTTTCCCTTCCTTGAGCCTGACTGTCCCGGCGATCTCCCATTCCTTGAATATCCTGGCAAGTCCTTCGTCCAGCTGGATGTGTACGTCCTTCTTCTCGAAATCCTTCTCGGAAAGATAGTCCGGAAGCTCCCTCCTGTTCGCTTTCGCAAGCATTTCCGACATGAGGATGTCTTTCGGGATCCTTGGATTGATTCTCCGGATGGAGTCTATGTAGTTCTTCCTGAGGGCCTTCTCTTCAGCCTTGGCTGGATGCGCTGACAGGCTTATGTCAAGTCCGCCGGTCGAGATTCTGTTCTCGTCGGACTGAAGCGCCACTTTTCCGTTGGTGCTCCTCAGGTCCATGTACGGCATGAACCGCTTTCCGAGAGGTTTCCTCCTGACCGCGAAAGTGTTGCGCGAACCTTCTATGGACACGAAACTGGAGTCTTCGTCCCTCATCGCAGCGGAACCGATGTCGAGATGGCCGTGGATCGAGTGACCGGAAGGGTCTTCTCCTGCATCGTCCTCGTCGTTGTGGGCCAGGACGGATATGTTACTGCCTCTGAAGAACATCGCCCTGCCATATTCAGCGAAGAGGGTGTCGACGTTGACCGTCACTCCGGCTCCTCCCTCTTCCTCGTGACCTTCACCTTCCTCGTGCGACACGTCGCAAAGCTCGACCACTGTGCGTCCCAGGTGGATGTTCAGCGTGTCCCTGCTGTCCCATACGTCGATTCCCGGACTTTCGAGAGCGCCTCGCAGCCCGATTCCTGACAGGTTCCACGGATCCAGCTGGGAGAGTCTGAAACCGCCGCTGATTCTACCGTCCATCCGTCCCTGTGCGCTGATTCCAAGACTGTCCGGGAGGAAGGTGCAGAGTGAATCCAGAATGGTGTGGATGTCGGCGCGGATGCTGAATCCGGGATCTTCGGCCAGTATGTCGTTCGATTTTCCTTCAAGGTTCAGGGACAGTCCTCCTCCGCTGAAGCAGAAATCACCTACTTCGGCGCTGAAGATGCCGTCGCGGCACAGCGCCGTGACGTCCATGTCGAACCGTCCGTCCTTGTCGATTCCGTCCCAGGCGATCCGTGAATCCGGAACTTCGACGTGGAATGCGAGAGGAGGGAGACCCTCTCCTCCCAGGAACCCGTCGCAGGAGGCCTGTATGGAAATCTTTGCGTCAGTGTCAATCCGCTTCAGCACAGGGAAGTTGTCTTCGAAGCACTTCAAGGCTTCCTTGACATCTTCGTCTTCGGTCGAGGCAGCCGCCTTCAGGCATGGCTTATCTCCGGAAAGGTCAAGCACTCCCTCTCCGCTGATGTCAATCGTCGCAAGGGTGGCATTCAGGGACTTCACCTCGTAGATGCCGGCCTTGAGGTCCGCACCTATCCTGGACTTCAGATTGAATGGAACAGCCATCCTGCCCGAATTCTCCAAATCCATGAACAACTTCGAATCAAGGTCCAGGTCAATGTTTGGCCCATGGTCCCGCAGCCACAGCTTCTCTATGGCAACTGCGATTCTGTCCGCCCCTGAGCTCCCTGCGACCAGCATCGAGTCAATCCCCACGGACACTTTCCTTATTTCGTTCCGTCTGGATGAATATTCCCCTCCGAGTGAAAGCCTTCTCATCGACAGGCTTGCCGAGATGGCTTCCGGAAGGCTTGAATAATAGACGAGAGGCCTCCCTTCGAGGATGGCCTTGCCAACGGAAATACTTGGCAGTGAAAAAGTTGATGAGTCTTCTTTTTCTTCTTCCGTGGCGTTGAAGAGGAACATCTTCCAGTTGGCGGCGGTGGAGTCGTACTGGCGCAGGAATATCCTCGGATGCTCCAGGACGGCCTTTCTCACATTGACTCTGCCTTTGAGAAGGGAGAGGTAGTTGAGGGATATCTTGAACCTGTCGAAATGCGCGAGAGTGTCTCCTTCTTCGCTGCGTCCGGCGTTCCTGAAGAAGGATCCTTCTCCTTCAGCCGGGTCGAATCCGGAGAACCGTCCGTG
>JAKSJH010000147.1 GCA_024398315.1 Bacteroidales bacterium | reverse complement strand
TTCATCTACACTGACGGAACCGTCCAGGGACCGTTCACGGGAGAAGGGTCCGGTACAGGCTACAAGTGCAATGCAATGCCTGTTGTGATGGCCGACTTCTACAACAATTCCCTCCGCAGACGCGGCAAGGTCGACGTGTTCAGCATCATCAAGTTCCGTAATCCGATGAACGGTGCGGTCAACACAGCGGAGTTCGAATTCCCTGACAACATCGTGACCGAACAGCCTTGGATCCGCGAGGCTCCGATCGGTGACTGGTACTATGCTCCTGGTTTTGTCTATGATGCGCGCACCATTGTCCGTTACATCATTGAGTCAGCCTCCAGGGACGGTAATGTCGCCATCAACGTCTGTCTGCGTCCGGACGGAAGCATAGAGGACGCAGCCGTACAGATGCTCGAGAAGATCGGTGAGTGGATGGAACTGAACGGTGAGGCCATCTACGGCAGCAAGGCGTGGACCACCCTGGGCGAAGGTCACATCGAGGAAAACGGACTGCTCCGTAAGGTGCGGGGCGGTCTGGTGTATGGCGGCCTCGGTCAGGCACATGCAGATTTCCATTTCGATGTCGAGGACATCCGCTTCACTGTCGGCAGGGACAACTCTCTCTACGCCATCACCATGGTCATCCCTGAGGCCGGTCAGGTCGTCAGGATCAAGTCCATGGGTTCCGCGTCTGAACACATGAAGGAGGCCGTGAAAAAGGTCTCCCTGCTCGGCTACAAGGGAAGACTCGAGTGGAAGCAGACCCCTGAGGCTCTTGAGATCACATTCCCTGAAGGCGCCGACCTCAAGGAGGCTGCGGTCTTCAAGGTCCGTTAGTTTTGTATTTTTTTGAATATATTGAATTGCACGATATGAACAGTTTGCACAGTTGCCGCGCAATCAGGCGCATGGTCGCTCTGACGGCAGGGATTCTTCTGACTTTTTCTTGTTCGCCCCGTCAGGATTCCGGTTTCGAAAAGAATATGGAATGGTGGAAGGATGCACGCTACGGAATGTTCGTCCACTGGGGGATATCCTCTCTTGAGGGATTCGAAATCAGCTGGGCGAGAGACAGCTACGGCCCGCAGAAGTATGACTCGCTCGCTCTCCGCTTCAATCCTTCGGAGTTCGATGCCGATGCCTGGATCGATGTCGCCGAACAGGCCGGGATGAAATACATTGTCCTCACGGCCAAGCACCACGACGGCTTCTGTCTCTGGGACACCGAAAGCAGTACGCACAACATCATGAACACCCCGTACGGGAAAGATGTGTGCCGTCAGCTCGCCGATGCCGCCCACAGACGCGGGATGCACCTCGGATGGTATTTCTCCACCAGGCAGTGGAACGATCCCGACTGCTCTGATCCTGAAAGGACCGGCATCTATGTGGAGAAGATGAAGATGCAGCTCCGGGAACTTCTCACGAACTACGGCAAGGTCGACCTGCTGTGGTTCGACTACGACGGCTACCCTTGCCCGACAGACCCGAGGGAGATTTTCTCGTACGTCCTCGAACTGGCTCCGGACATCGTCATCAACAACAGACTCTATCCTCTGACAGGGCATGAATCTCACGCCTATGTGGGCGAATGCGGAATGTACGCAACTCCGGAGCAGTTCGTCGGCGGCTACGGAGTCGTCCCGTGGGAGACCAATTCCACCACAGCGTCAAGCCGACAGTGGTCCATCCGCTACAATGATCCTCCGAGACCGTCCGAGGACATGGCGTGGGAACTCATCGGCGCTGCCGGGGGCAATGGCAATTTCCTGATGAACGTAGGACCTGATTCGCTGGGTGTGATCCCTCCGGACTATGCCATGCGGCTCAAGGAAGTCGGCGACTGGATCCGAGCTCACGAAGGAATCCTCTATGGCACGACCTGCGGCCCATGGAAGCCTGGAAGCAATTATGTATCAACGCAAAAAGACGGGTCAGCCTACCTGGTGCTCCGTGAGGGCGGCAGCATCACTCTTCCATATTCAGAAGACCTGAAGATAGCGAAGGCGCAGATCGACGGGAAGAATATTGAATATTCAGTGGCAGATGGGAAGATCACTTTCTCTGTCCCGGAGGAATATTCAGGAGTCCGCAATCTTGCAATCCGGCTGTCGGGTGTCTCTGTACCGGAAGGGTTTGAGCCGCTGGCTCCTTTCTGCACGAGCGGTTCAGTGGCTTACGGCAAGCCGATAACTGCCTCTTCTTCAATCAGTGACGTCTACATGCACTGTCCTTCAGCAGCGAATGATGACAATCCTCAGACTATATGGCGTCCTGGCCGTGTCAAGGGTCTAGACGAGATCGACGCCTACGGAACCATCATCCGTTTCACTGATCCTGACAACGGACAGTTCTTCTCCCGTGACGCGACTCTCGAGGTCGATCTCCTGGATGAGACGGAAGTCTCTTCTGTCAAGGTGATGTCTGCCGGTTGGGTGAACATCGGTGAGGTGAAGGTCGAGCGCCTTGAGGGGTCTGACTGGGTCACAGTCGCTGCCACGTCGAACCTGACATCCGACTGGGAATGCTCTTTCGCCCCGCAGACCGCTCAGCGCTGGAGGCTGGTCATCAAGGAAGGTGACTACGACTTCGGAATCAGGGAGTTCCAGCTTCTGAAGGACTGATCCGGTCTGAAGACTCCTGCAAAAATAAATTAAGAATCTGTAACTTTGTGCTGCCGGAACAGCCGGCGGCGGTTCCAGTGGTCCTGAGCGGGATGGCACTGGAACATATTCATAAAGAAGGATGGGCAAGAGAGAGGACAAGTACCTGCAGATGACGACTCAACCGGTGAGGCGCCTGGTGTTCGGGTTCGCGGTGCCGTCCATAGTCTGCATGCTGATGACGAGCTTCTACAACATGGCAGACACCTGGTTCGTCAGCCGTCTGAACACCCAGTCCGTGGCGGCGGTCGGCATCGTCTTCTCCTACATGGGGATCATCCAGGCCGTTTCTTTCTTTTTCGGTCACGGTTCCGGGAACTACATCTCCAGAGCGCTCGGGGCCAGGAATTCAGGGGACGCCGAATCCATGGCGGCAACAGGACTGCTGAGCGCCCTGGCCGCCGGAGTGCTGATCGGGATGCTCTGTCTGATGTTCCAGAATCCTGTTCTCCGCATCTTCGGAGCGACTGACTCCATCCTTCCCTATGCCAGGAAATATCTCCACTACATAATCGCAGGGACGCCGTTCATCTCCGGAAGCATAGTTCTCAACAACCAGATGAGGCTCCAGGGAAACGCCCGCCTCTCGATGATAGGGATTCTTTCCGGAGGCCTGCTGAACGTCGCCCTGGACCCTCTGTTCATATTCACGTTGGACATGGGGGTGGCGGGAGCCGGTCTGGCGACAGCGCTGTCGCAGTTCCTGTGCTTCTGCCTGATGCTGAACCTGTGCGGAAGAAACGGAGGAATATCGATCAGGCCGTCACAGTTCAGACCAACTTTGAAGAACTACAAGGAGATAGCCGCAGGCGGTCTTCCTTCGCTCGCCAGACAGGGCCTGATGTTTCTCTCGCTCATCTGCCTGAACAACACTGCGGCCGGTTACGGAGACTCAGCCGTCGCCGCCTTCTCAGTCGTGTCCAGGGTCATGGCCATTGCCTTCGCCCTTCTCATCGGATTCGGACAGGGATTCCAGCCGGTCTGCGGGTTCAACTACGGGGCCGGGAAATATGACAGGGTCAGGAAAGCGCTCCGCTTCACGACAGATGCCGGAACTGTCTACTGTCTGGTGTTCGCCCTCATCGCCTTCGTTCTGGCACCACAGATAATCAGCCTTTTCTGCGGCGGCGACTCAGAAGTGCTGTCAATCGGATCCAAGGCTCTCAGGTTCCAGTGCGTGACCTTCCCGCTCTGCAGTGCGGTCACGGTCTCGAACATGTTCCTTCAGAACATCAGGAAGACCGGTCCGGCAGTGCTTGTGGCCGTCGCCCGCCAGGGCCTGTTCTTCATTCCGGCCGTTCTCATCGGCAACCTTCTTTTCTCACTTGACGGACTTGCTGCCGCCCAGAGCGTCTCCGACATCTGCGCATTCATCCTCTGCCTTCCTCTCCTTGTCATCGAATACAGGAAGCTGCGCTGACCTGTTGCTTTTCAACGTAATTTTTCGTAAATTTATCTGAATATTCAGAAGCTGTTTTAAACAGATTCTCAGAAAAAATCAGAAGAAAAGACAGAGATGCCGATCGAGAAAGACAGCAGTTTCATCCTGGCTGAAAGATACGTGCTGGAGACAGGAATGTCGGTCTTCCTGACCGGAAAGGCAGGGACAGGCAAGACGACGTTCCTCAAATCCATCACAGAAAGCACGACGAAAAGCTTCGCCGTCGTGGCCCCTACGGGGGTCGCTGCCATCAATGCTGGAGGAGTGACGATACACTCGTTCTTCCAGCTCCCACTGTGCCCGTATCTTCCTGACGTGAAGGAACTTGTCACGGAGTACCAGATGCCGGAGAAATACCGTTCCCTCCGCAAGGAAAGGATAAAGATTCTCAAGGCGCTCGACCTGCTCATCATAGACGAAATCTCGATGGTCCGCGCCGACATCATGGATGCCATGGATGCCGTCCTGAAGCGGTACAGAGGCAACGACAGGCCGTTCGGAGGAGTCCAGGTCCTGATGATCGGGGACATCCAGCAGCTGCCTCCTGTAGTGAAGGAATCCGAAAGGAAATATTTCGACCAGGTCTACGCATCGCCTTTCTTCTTCAGTTCAAAGGTCTTCTCAAAACTGGACCACATCGTAATCGAGCTTGAGAAGATCCACAGGCAGAGCGACAGGGAGTTCCTGGACATCCTCAACGACATCCGCGGCGCCCACCCTTCAAGGGAGACGCTCAAGAAACTCAATTCACGTCTGGACCCGGGATTCACTCCACCGGACGGCGACAGATGGATCCGCCTCACGACCCACAACTACCAGGCTGACGGAATCAACTGTTCCAGACTGGAAGCAATTGATAGTGAAAATGTTGAACTATCAGCCAGCATAGAGGGCAACTTCCCGGAGAATGCGTTCCCGGCCCCTGCCAAGATTTCGCTCAAGGTCGGCGCCCAGGTGATGTTCATCCGGAACGACGCAGCCGGAGGCCTCTACTACAACGGAAAGATTGGCACTGTCACCAGCCTGGAGGAAGGTGGGACAGTCACAGACGAACAGGGCAACGACATTGAAGTGGAGCCCGTCGAGTGGGACAACATCCGCTACGAGATCGACAGCGACAGCAAGGAGATCACGGAGGTTGTAGACGGGAAGTTCATCCAGTACCCCCTCAGGCTGGCCTGGGCCATCACCGTCCACAAGAGCCAGGGCCTGACTTTCGACAGAGTGATCCTCGACGTAGGTTCCGCCTTCTCGTTCGGACAGGTCTATGTCGCCCTTTCGCGCTGCCGGACCCTTGAAGGCATAGTGCTCTCCACCCCGGTCACAGAAAGATGCACCTTCACGAACGAAGGGGTCGCCTCGTTCGAGAAGACCTACACCCCGAAAGGAGAGGCCGCTGGCGGACTGCAGAAAAGAATTGATGAATATGTCCTCGGAACCCTCTGCGAGGCATTCGACCTCAGGCGGCTCCGCCACCTTGCGAACAGGGTCAACAGGACCTACCAGGTCGACCTTTCGAACATATACCCGAAGCAGAGCAGTGATTTCAAGGAACTTGTCCAGGGAGAGGAAGGCATCCGCTTCCTGTCGGACACTTCCCTCAAGTTCCAGGACCAGCTCCGACGCATCGCAGCGTCCGTAGAAGGAGGAGTACGTTCGGACCTGATGAAGGAAAGAGTCTCCAAGGCAGCCGACTATTTCTCGGACAAACTGGCGGCTCTGGCGGTGTCCCTCACACCCCTCCTGCTCATCGAAATCGACAACAAAGAGACGAAGAAGACCTTCTCAGACTCCTCGAAGGACTTGCTCGGAGAACTTCGGTTCAGGCTGGAATCATATTCAGAAACAGCCAGGGACGGATTTTCGCCTGAAGCATTCAGATCATCCAGGAGCAAGTCCATGCTCGCTGAACAGTCCTCCCTCAAGAGGATGGCGAACGAAACCGACAAGATTTCGGGAAGGGACACCGTAAAGAAACCAGAAAGGGACATCTACGAGGACAACCGCCACCCGGACGCAGTCGAGGCCCTTGTCCGATGGAGGACTGAGAAATACAGGGAGCTCGGCGTCCCGGCCTACACAGTACTCCCCCAGAAGACTCTTCTCGGCATTGCCGACACCCTGCCCGCAGACATGGATGGTTTCCTTGCTGTCAAGGGCTTCGGAAAGTCCAGATGGCAGAAATTCGGAGAGGAGCTCACCGACCTTCTCGAAATATTCAGAAGAAATTGCTAACTTGCACTTCATAGAACATAACACTGCCCAGACATGAAAAGACATTCCATGGCATTCGTGCTGTCCATTGCACTGACTGCCGCCACTTTACCGTTCCTCGCATCATGCGATGGAGCATCAGAAAAAGAAAACATTCCGGAGAAAGAATCGGACGACAAGCCGGATGGCCCGGCCGATCCGTCCGACCCGGCAAAGGTCACATACGGAATACCGACCTGCACCTCAGGATGGGACATCTACAAGGCCGGCACATACCGCTACGGCACAAGCTTCATCCCCCACGCCGATGGGACGA
>JAKSJH010000146.1 GCA_024398315.1 Bacteroidales bacterium | reverse complement strand
CTTTGCGAAGTTATCTGTTGAATATTCGAATAGCTTTGCAAGGGTAGTGAGATAATTCTCACGGCTTGCCCTGAAGAATCTGTTCTTTTTTGACATGGTCGGTCAATTTTGAGTTTGGCTGGCTGTCTGTCTTAGTGGGTGACGTACCCTTCCGGGTCCTTGCCCACGAGGTGCATTTCCTCATAGAGTGCCTGGATCCTGTCGGTGTCCGCACGGGCATCGTCAGTCAGCTCGACCTTCTCGCCGGCACTGATTCTCTTGGTCTTCCAGTCAAAGTATCCCATGTAGACAGGGCAGTTTCCTGCCTTCGCGATGAGATGGTAGCCGGTCTTCCATTTCCTTACGGCCTTGCGGGTCCCTTCAGGGGCGATTGCAAGCACGAAGTAGTCCTTCTCGTTCATCTGGTCGATCAGGCTCTTGATCATCGATGTGGCATTGCTCCTGTCCACAGGCACGGCACCAAGCTTCCTGAGAAGCGGTCCCATGGGCCAGAAGAAGAATTCCTTCTTGATCATCACATGTGCAACCTTGTCGAACTGGGTGTAGAACAGGTATGACACTATGAAATCCTTGAATGAGGTGTGGGGTACTCCCAGTATGATTCCCTTGGGCTCTGCAATCGGTCCTCCGACGGATGTCCAGCCCATCTTCCTGAGGAGCCATCCGCAGAATCTTGCCCAGCGTGATCTTTCCATCTGATCTTTCATTTTAAATGTTGACGTCTTCGAGCTCTTCCTCGGACTTCAGGTTGGCCCTGATGAAGTTCTGTCGGTCGATCGTGTTGTCTCCCATGTAGAACTCCATGATGTCGGAGATGGATTCCTCATCGGACAGCTTCACAAGGTCCAGCCTCATGTCCTCACCGATGAAATCCACGAACTCGTCGGATGAAATCTCTCCCAGACCTTTGAACCTGGTGATCTGGACTGCGGTCTTCATCGCCTTGATTGCAGCCTCCTTCTCTTCAGGAGAGTAGCAGTAGCGCCTTTCCTTCTTGTTGGCCACTCTGAACAGAGGCGTCTGCAGGATGTGGACGTGTCCTCGCCTGATCAGGTCAGGATAGTATTTCATGAAGAATGTCAGGACAAGCATCCTGATGTGCATTCCGTCATCATCGGCATCCGTTGC
This sequence comes from Bacteroidales bacterium, assembly GCA_024398315.1. Taxonomy (GTDB): domain Bacteria; phylum Bacteroidota; class Bacteroidia; order Bacteroidales; family UBA932; genus Cryptobacteroides. The sequence goes on along the minus strand of JAKSJH010000146.1, from coordinate 5,578 downwards.
GACGATGATGTTGTTGTAGCGGAGATTGTCAAGGGCGTCCTCCACTCCCAGTGCGGAGATCAGGAGGTTGAGCTCCTCGTTCTCGGCAACCTTCTTGTGGCTTTCCTTGTAGCAGTTGATAGGCTTTCCGCGGAGGCTGAAAACAGCCTGGTAGTCTGCCTTGCGCACCTTGGTGATGGTTCCGCTTGCGGAATCGCCCTCGGTTATGAATATGCTCGTCTTCTCCCTCAGATCTTCCTTGTCCTTTGGAATCCTGTCGCAGAAGTGGTAGCGGCAGTCGCGGAGCTTCCTGTTGTAGACGTTGGCCTTCTTGTTGCGCTCCCTTGTCTTCTTCTGTATGCCTGAGATCTCTTCGCGTTCGGCCTGCGATGCCTTGATCTTCTCTTCGATTATCGGGACAAGGTCAAGATGGATCCTGAGGTAGTTGTCAAGGTTCCTGGCCACGAAATCGTTGATGAAGGACCTGATGGTAGGGCCGCGGTCTATCTCGAACGAGCCGTCCGGGTTCTGTATCTTCTTGCCGTTGTCGTCGGTCTTGTACTTCTCCCACATGTAGGTGGAACCGAGCTTGGTCTTGGTCTGTCCTTCGAAGTTCGGTTCCTGTATCTGGATGCTTACCGCTCCGATTATGCCCTGACGGCAGTCCTCCGGGGCGTAGTTCTTCTTGAAATATTCCTTGAGAGTCTTGGCCACGGCCTCCCTGAAGGCAGCCAGGTGGGTTCCTCCGTCCCTGGTGTTCTGACCGTTGACGAAGGAGGCTATGTTCTCGCCGTAGGCGTTGCCGTGAGTGAGGACGATTTCAATGTCTTCTCCCTCAAGATGGATGGGTTCGTAGAGCGGAGTGTCGGAAAGGTTGTCCTTCACGAGGTCGAGAAGTCCGTTCTCGGACTTGTAGGTTGTGCCGTTGAGGACCAGGGCCAGCCCTTTCTTGAGGTAGGAGTAGTTCTTCACCATCGTCTCGACATAGTCCATGTTGAAGTCGAACTTGCCGAATATTTCGGAGTCAGGGGTGAACACCACCATGGTTCCGTTCTTTTCGCTGACCTTCTCCTTGCGTCCGCTGTCCTTAAGCTGTCCTCTTTCGTAGAGAGCCCAGGAACTCTCACCGTCGCGGAAGGATTCCACATAGTAGCTCCTTGACAGGAAGTTGACCGCCTTGGAACCCACACCGTTGAGACCTACCGACTTCTTGAAGACCTTGTCGTCGAATTTTCCTCCGGTGTTGAGCTCGCTTGTGGCCTTGACCACTGACCCGAGAGGGATTCCTCGTCCGAAATCCCTGACGGTCACCTGGTTGTCCTCTATCTTGATCTGGACCTGCTTGCCGAATCCTGCTGAGAACTCGTCAATGCAGTTGTCAACCGTCTCCTTCAGGAGGACGTAGATGCCGTCGCCCGGATTGGAGCCGTTGCCCAGCCTTCCGATGTACATTCCGGGACGGCGCCTGATGTGTTCGACGGCTTCAAGAGTCTTTATGCTGTCGTCTGTATACTCAGTCTTGATGATTTCTGCCATTTCTATTCTATGTCTGGTGTAGGGGGCTGGCCGCTGTAGGTCGCGAAGCCTGCACTATCAGCAAAAATACAAAAAAACGGCGGGATTTGAAAAAGTATTTCAGAAGTGGTACATTTGCATTGTGGAAAGGTATTTGCATCAGACCTTCCTGTCAAAAGACAGTTTTATGAAAAGAGCATTCTGCATATTCACTGCCATCGCCTTCTTGCTGGCTCCTTCCGCCCTTCAGGCCCAGGCGCCGGACAAGGAGAATGTCTTCGACGGTGCTGTCCGCCTGGACAAGACGGTCCACGATTTCGGGGACATAATGGTCACTGACGGTCCAGTCTCCGCCACTTTCACTTTGACGAACGTGAGCGGTTCTCCGTCTGTCATCTACAACGTGGCCTCATCCTGCGGCTGTACGTCAGTGGAATGGACGAAGAAACCTCTCAAGACAGGGGAGTCCGGCACTGTCAAGGCCACTTACAGCAATGACGAGGGCGGCTACCCTTTCGACAAGACTCTCACCATCTATGTGTCTTCCGTCAAGCAGCCCATAGTGGTCCACCTCCGCGGTGAGAGCCACGAGAAGATGAGCCTTTCCCAGATGTATCCTGTACGTTTCGGCCAGCTTGGGATGAAGTCGGTTGAAATCAAGGCCGGGAACATGTCCCAGGAGCAGCAGAAAAGCGGAGAGGTCTCCGTGGCCAATCTCGGCACAAGGCCTGTCACCATAGGATTCTCCTCTGTCAGTGAGGGTCTGGAACTTAAGGTGTCCCCCAATCCGGTTCCGGCCGGGGGTGTCTCCAAACTCAAGTACACAATCACCGCCGACAGGGACCATTGGGGGAAGAATATGTACTATGCGGTCCCGATGGTAAACGGCAAGTCCTTCAAAGCGGTCGTGAACCGGTCCGATGAGCGCAAGGACGTTGGGACGGAGGCTGTGACTTCCGATCCCGACCCGCTTCTCGGAGACGGTTCTGAAAAGATAGGAGTGTTCGCTGTCATAAAGGAGAACTTCTCTTCCTGGACCAAGGAGCAGAAGGACAATGGCTCTCAGCCTGTAGCGAGGGAGAGCACTTTCTCTTTCGGCCGTGTCAAGGCCGGGACCAGGGTTGAAGCGTCTTTCAGCATCACCAACAAAGGCAAGTCCGCTTTCAAGGCCTTCAAGGTCGATTCCGAAACCCGTCGTACGACAGTCGCTCCTTTTCCTGACGTCCCCCCGGGCTGCACACAGGACCTGAATGTCACTTTTGACACTAAGGGACTGCCTTCCGGCGAGACCCTCGTGGTGCTGACTGTAATGACTAACTCGCCGATCCGGCCTATCATGAACCTTTTCATCACCGGATGGATAGAATAAGAATCTGTTTTGAAATGGTAAGTCATTCTTAAAAAATAATCTGGTAATCTTTATGAATCTTGTTTTGTCTTTTGAACATGTCATTCAGTCACGTAGCCCGCTACGCTCCTTCATTCCATATTCAAAATCCATAAACAATCTTTCATAAATCTTTACCAACTTATTTTTTCATCATTCCTAAACTATTTTTTTTATGAATCTTTCTGGTCTGGATTTCAAAATAGATTCTAATCGCTTCTGAATATGTTCGAAGTTCTGCTGGAAGCCTTGCGCTCCTCCGTACTGGTCACCGGACTGGTCGTCATAATGATGATGCTCATTGAAACCTTCAACGTCGAGAACAGCGGACGACTGTTCGGCTCCTTGAAGAAATCCGGACCTCTCCAGGTCATCGTGTCCGCCCTGCTGGGCACTCTCCCGGGATGCATGGGAGGCTTCGCCGTGGTCTCGCTCTACACGCACCGCCTTGTCGGTTTCGGTGCCTTGCTTGCAATGATGATAGCGACAGCCGGGGATGAGTCATTCCTGATGCTTGCGATGTTCCCCGGCAAGGCTTCAATGCTTCTTCTCGTGCTTTTCGTGATTGCCGTTGCAGTCGGACTTGTAACTGACAGGTTTCACAAGGAAGACAGGCCTATCCCGACCCGTCTGGAGGATTCGTTCGAGATTCACGACGAATGTCTTGAACATGAACACAATCATATTCATGAAGGACATGGGACTGTCCTGTGGAAGAGAATCGTGATGTTTGCGGGTATCGCCCTTTTCATCGCAGCCCTGTTGACCGGACTTCTTGAAGAGGGGGAGGAGGCTGCTGAGGAAGGTGGGTTCAACCTGCTGAGCGAAGAGTGGATGTACTGGGTATTCAGCGGATTGAGCGTAACAGTACTGGCCGTACTGCTCTTCGCTTCCGACCATTTTGTGGACGAACATCTCTGGGAGCACGTGCTCTGCAAGCATCTGCCAAGCATATTCGCATGGACATTCGGAATGGTCCTCGCCCTCGGCCTTCTTTTCCATTTCGTGGACATTTCCCAGTGGATGAATGACAACACCGCTCTGATGATCCTGCTCGCCGTTCTGGTGGGCCTGGTCCCCGAGTCGGGGCCGCATCTTATTTTCGTGACCATGTTCGCTTCGGGACTGATTCCTTTCCCGTTGCTCCTGGCCAATTCCATTGTCCAGGACGGCCATGCGTCCCTGCCTCTGATCGCTGACAGCAAGAGGTCTTTCGTCAGGGCAAAGGCAGTCAAGGTCGTCATCGCCCTTGCCGTCTCGTTCGCCTGGCTCCTGGTCGGCTGATATGCCTCCCTGACAGTGAGTCTCTTGTCTTCATGGACTACATATTGTGAATAAACTGACGTCATGCCGGACTTCCGCGCTTCGCAAAATTAAAGTCCTCCTAGAGTACAGCATCATGTGCTGGAAAGACTGAATCACACCTCCTGTTACCATAAAGCTTCCAGCCAGGAGCAGAATGGTCTTTCCTGCTCCTCCGGGTGTCCGAAACTGGTCCGTCAGGAGCAGAATAGTCTTTCCTGCTCCTCCGGGTGATTGAAATGAAGAACAGAAGAAGTGCAACCTTGCAGCCGCACTTCTTTCAAATTATTAAGCTGATGGAATTACTTGACAGTCACTTTCTTGACTATCGTCTCCGTACTGTTGTCTTCAAAGGTAAGGACTACTTTGAACGTATGTGAACCGGAACTCATCGTGAGGTATTCATCGGTGAAAGCTGTTCCGTCGAGGTACCAGGTGACTTCTTCCGGAATTTTCTGACCGATGATCAGTCCAGGATATACAATCTGGTTGGAGGAAAGGGATGATGGAATCTCAATCATTGTGAGATCATAGGCGCTGATGGATCCAATCACTTGAGTGCCATTCGAATTCCTTGTGTATGAAGAACCGGCAGAATGCCAATCCCCTTTTGAATCAGTATAGCACAAGCAGATTCTGTCTCCGAAAACAAGTTCAGAAGTGATTTCGCAGTCAAATGCGATGTTTGAATAATAATAACCTGCCGGCAAGTCCTTAATGCTGAAACCATTTGAGTTACCATATCGTTTTCCAATGACTTCCTTCACTTCTCCGGACTGGCTCACAAGACCGATATTGACATACCCTGTATAATCCGAAGGACCTGCACATTGAATTGTAGATACAGTTACAGAGAATGGGGTGTCCTTAGAAACGGATCCGCTTGTAACAATAAGCCCGTCTGTACTATTTGCACTGATATCGCAGATGCCGATTCTGCTCTCGGCATTTCCTTCGCTTCCAGTTGCCGGTACAAGACCGAAGATTGCAGAGTCGTTTCTGCTGTAGACGGCAGTACCTTCACCACCGACCTCGCCGAGATAGCATACTGCGAACCAACCGTTATATGATCCGCCCCAGCCCCAGTTGATGTGAATTTCGTTGTTGGAATTGTATCCGTCGCAGACAAAGGCATGGCCTGAATTCTTATACATGTTGTCGCCGCTGTAAATCAAAGGATGATTGAGATCTAGTTCAGCCTTCAACATGTTGAACCACTGTTGGTTAGTATAACTGCTTCTGTTAAATGAGGAGGCTTTAGGCGAGTAAGACATGTGCTCTGCCATGGCTGCCGGAACCAGGCTTGTGGATGCTCCGGATCCGCCCGCTCCATAGTTCATTTCTACCATTGCACCGCAATGGTAGAGAATAGTCGCAACCTTGTCAAACTGACTG
>JAKSJH010000145.1 GCA_024398315.1 Bacteroidales bacterium | reverse complement strand
CCACGATGGCGAAATGATGCTTTCTCTGGACAAGGTCCTCCATGTGAAGGGCCATGTTGTCGCGGAGGTAGTCGAAACCGAATTCGTTGTTGGTTCCGAATGTGATGTTGCAGTTGTATGCTCTCTTTCGGGCGTCGCTGTTCGGCTCGTGCTTGTCGATGCAGTCCACGGAAAGGCCGTGGAACATGTAGAGAGGGCCCATCCACTCGGAGTCACGCTTGGAGAGGTAATCATTGACAGTGACGACGTGGACACCCTTGCCTGCGAGTGCGTTAAGGAAAACCGGAAGGGTCGCCACGAGGGTCTTTCCTTCACCGGTCGCCATCTCGGCGATCTTGCCCTGATGGAGGACGATGCCGCCTATGAGCTGGACATCGTAGTGGACCATGTCCCAGGTGACTTCGTTACCGCCGGCGATCCAGTGGTTCTGCCAGACGGCCTTGTCGTCCTCGATATGCACGAAATCGTGCTTGATGCTGAGCTGACGGTCGAAGTCGGTGGCCGTCACCGTGATGGTCTCATTCTCCTTGAAACGGCGGGCCGTGGACTTCATGATCGCAAAGGCTTCCGGAAGGATTTCCTCGAGGGCTTTCTCGATGGCCTCATCCTCCTCCTTCACAATCTTGTCCGACTCGGTCGCCAACGCCTCCTTCTCGTTGACAGGAATGTCCTGTTCGAGTTTCAGCTTGATTTCCTCAATCTTTTTCTCAAAAGGAGCCTCGACTTCCGCCAGCTTGACCTTGAGCGCTTCCGACCTTGCCCTGAGCTCGTCATCAGAAAGAGCGTCGACCGGTCCGTACGCCTCAAGGACTTTCGCCAGAATCGGCTTGATCTGCTTGAGATCCCTGTCCGCTTTGGAGCCGAAAAGTTTCTTCAATATGCCTGCTGCTGCCATTATCTTTAATAATCTGTTAAAATTCAACGTAATGCCAACTGCCATCACCGTGCCAGCCGGCACAATCTGTCAAAATGGCATACTATTCAACAAATATAATGATTCTGCAGGGAATATTCAAGAAATATTTGGTCATACAGACCACCTAATAATCCTTGATGGCAAGCACCTGGGCAACGGTCGGGGCCATGTCGTTGTACTTGTAGGCTCCGAGGCGGCCGGCGAAGACCACATTGCCCTTAGTAAGGGCCAGTTCCTTGTACTTTTCGTAGAGGGCGGTGTTCTGAGCGTCGTTGACAGGATAGTACGGTTCGATGCCCGGATGCCATTCCTGGGAGAACTCCCTGGAAATCACAGTGGAAGGGATCGAGCCTGCCCTTGCCGGATCGAAATGCTTGTGCTCGATTATCCTGGTCCACGGGATGTCAGCCGCAGTGTAGTTCATGACTGCGTTGCCCTGGAAATCAGGCTGGTCGAGGACGCTGGTCTCGAAACGTACGCTGCGGTACTGGAGAGGGCCGAAGCAGCGGTCGAAATATTCATCGATGCAGCCGGTGAAGACCACCTTGGACGCCAGGGCTTCAAGCTCCGCCCTGTCCGAGAGGAAATCCACGCCAGTACGCACTTCAATGCCTTTGAGAAGTCCTTCTATCAGAGGGGTGTAGCCCCCGTCAGGGATGCCTTGGTAGATGTCATTGAAGTAGTTGTTGTCATAGGTCATCCTGAAAGGAAGGCGACGGATGATGAATGCGGGCAGTTCCGTGCACTTCCTCCCCCACTGCTTCTCAGTGTAGCCTTTGACAAGAGTTTCGAATATGTCCCTTCCGGCAAGCATCAAGGCCTGCTCCTCAAGGTTGGCAGGATTGTCAGGATCAGGGATGGTCTTACGTGCCTCATCCCGCTGAGCCTCGATGATCCTCATCGCCTCATCCGGAGTGTCCACACCCCACATCTGGTGGAAGGTGTTCATGTTGAACGGAAGATTGTACCGCTTGTCCCCGAAGATTGCTATCGGACTGTTGATGAAAGGATGGAAAGGCACTATGGAGTTGACGAAATCCCAGACTTCCTTGTCGGAAGTATGGAATATGTGCGCTCCATAGACATGGACGTCAATTCCACCGACATTCTCCGTGTAGATGTTTCCGCCGACATGCGGACGCCTGTCGATGACCAGGCATTTCTTTCCGGCCTTGGTGGCCTGATGGGCGAAAGTGGCGCCATAGAGCCCGGCGCCGACTATCAGATAATCATATTCCGGCATATTCATTAATTCATTGATTCTGTGGCCAGTCATCTGTTCTGAAAGGAGGGAGAGGTGTCCCGTAGCAGGTCACGACATCGGCGTCGATGTAGCAGCGGAAGCCGTAGCGGACGGCAACGGGGTCATCGATTCCGGAGCAGTCCAGAGTGATGACAGAATGACCGGCGTTGGCCTTGACAGGACGGAAAACCCTGTCCGGACTTGCGACCTCGAAGCCTCTGACCTCGATGTAGGTCTCTTCAAGCTGGTTGGAATAAGCACCCACGCCGGAGGAAGCGTTCGCCAGATTGATGACTATCTTCCCTTCCTGCTTGTCAGACTTGCATATCTTCACAGGGAAACCTGACTGACGGATTTCCTTTTCCACAACCGACGAGCCCGCAGGGAATGTCACCCTGGCAGGATAAGGGAAACTGCTGCCGAGACCGTTGTCGACATCATAGTCCCTTTCAAGAGCCAGCAAGGCAAGCTGCCTGGCGACCTGAGGTTTCTTTGCCGGATGTATGCAGCAGCTGTCGCCCAGTGTCTCGGTTATGGCCGCGCCCGAATTGGGAATCATGTCCAGAGTCCTGAGCTGAGCCTCGACGAAATACCCCCTGGCCTGGTTGGCAGGGTCCTGATAGGCGAAAGGAGCGAGAGAGCAGAAATAGAAAGGAAGTTTGTTGTCCTTGTCATCCCAGCTGTCCCTCCAGCACTGTGCAAGCTCTGTCTGAAGCTTGTCATAAGCGGCATATTCATACATGTTTGAGGTTCCCTGGTACCAGAGGAAGCCTTTGACGGCGTAGCCCTTGACCGGGAACAGTCTGGCGTTATACATCGTGCCGACCTGGAGCGGAGGAAGCTTGTAATCCTCCTTCCTGTCCACTATGGCCCTGTACTTGTCCTCCGGGATCTTCCCCTTGACAGCCTTGTCGATGTATTCCATCGGCATCCAGGTCTCAAGGTTGCAGCCGCCCCAGGCACCGCAGATCATGCCCACAGGAACACCTAGGGCCTTGGTCAGATACTTTGCGAAGAAATAGCCAACCGCAGAGAAATCAGCGGCGGCCCTGCTGTCGGAGAGGGTCCATCTGCAGTCGATGTTCTCGACCGGTTCGAACTCCCTCTCATTGCCTATGTTGTAGAGACGGATCCTGTCGGCATATTCAGGAGCCTCAAGGATGGCCTCGACACCGCCGACAACAGGCTGGGAGCTTGATCCTTTGACCTGAAGCGCCATGTTGGACTGGCCGCTGCAGAACCAGACCTCTCCGCTCATGACATCCTGGAAGACAACCTTATCTCCCTTGGAAGCGACTGTAAGTGAATATGGTCCGCCGGCCTCAGGGGTCTCAACAAAGACCTTCCAACGACCGGAGCCGTCAGCCGTGCATGAATATTTCTTCTTTCCCCAGGACGGGGAGACCGTCACCTTTGTGCCGGGAGCGGCAAGTCCCCACACCGGGGCCAGAGTGTCCCTCTGTATGACCATGTGGTCGGAAAACATTGAGGAGACTCTGAATGCGGAGTCTTCCGATGGCTTCTTGTCCTGAGCCGGAAGGAAGAAGGCCCAGGCAGTGAGAAGGACTGCTAATGCAAAGTATCTTTTCATAAGTTATGAATATTCGTCAGAACATGTAGGCAAGGCCGATGTGGAGCTGGTTGCGGTGGACTCCCACGACGGAACCTCCCCTGTTGAGAAGGCCTGCGTCATAGCCGATGCTGAAGCGGATCATGTCCTCGAAGTCCATGGCGATGCCGCCGCCAAGAAGGATGTCGAACCTGTCGTAGCCGATGAACTGGGAGACCAGGCCGTCGTACATGTCGATCGAGTCGCCCATGACGGCTCCAAGTCCGTTCTGTTCTCCGAATGACGTGAGCTGGTTGACCGAAACGTCAGATGAAAGGCCGCAGGACAGGCTCGGGCCTGCGAACAGGACCAGCTTCGTACCGTCCGCAACATTGAAGGAGTAGTTGAAGTCGAACGGGATCGTGAGATAGCTTTCGTTGATCTTTCCCTTCATCACGGCAATGTAGGCGTTCTGCTTCGTCAGATAGGACACATAGACACCCGGAGCCATTCCGAAGGTGCCCGTTCCATCCTCTGAAAGGACAATATTGTAAGTCAAACCACCGTAGACACCTTCAAGATTGGTCTTTTTCTTGAGAATGGACACGTCAAACGTGGTGCTGGAACTTGTAAATCCGACAGAGGCGGAGAGTTGTGCGGAAGCATTTGTACCGACGAGCAGCATGGCGGCCGTCAGAACTGAAGTGATGATTCTTTTCATTTCTTTAGGTTTTAGTGAATAAGGTCACCGTTTCAGATGACTTGTTCCGGTAAATATAAGAATATTCAGTAAATAATGACTACTTTTGATAGGATAACAGATGAATCGATGGACGGGCTGAAGCGCATATATGCACGTAACTGCGAAGTGAGGAAGATAACCAGGGAGGTGGCTGAGCCCTTTCTGGATGCCAGCCACGCCCTTGGTTTCACCAGATGCAAGCACTTCTACGGACTATACAGGAAAAGGTCCACCGGGGCCTCCGAGCCTGACTGCGAAGAGGTTCCTGACGGTTCACTGGTGGCCGTAGCCGGATTCTCCGGACCGAGGACCTGGATGAAGAATGGGAAAGAGATCCGTTCCTTCGAATGGGTGCGGTACGCTTCGCTGAAAGGATACGGCATAGACGGAGGGATGGGCAAAGTCCTCAAGGCATTCATAGATGAGGTCCGACCGGATGACGTCATGAGCTACGCCGATGCGTCCGGCCCCGACAAAGGAGAAGACTACCGCACTCTCGGATTCACGGAAGAATCAAGAAAGGCCTTCCCCAACGGAGGGGAAAGCCTTAAATTCCGTCTGAAACTGACAGACTGGTAAGCAGTAAAGCTAATAATCTACTTGAGATCCTTGAGACAAGCGGCGATGTTGGCCTCCATACCCTCGGCAGTGTATTCCGAACGGGTGAAAGCATCACCGGTGATGTGCTCGAAAAGTTCGATGTAGCGGTCTGTGATTCCATTCACGACCTCTGGGGTCATCTCAGGAACCTTCTGGCCTTCCTGACCCTGGAAGCCGTTGGCCATGAGCCATTCGCGGACGAACTCCTTTGAGAGCTGCTTCTGGCGCTCGCCTTTCGCAAGTCTCTCCTCGTAGCCCTCAGCGTAGAAATAGCGGGATGAGTCAGGGGTGTGGACCTCGTCCATCAGGTAGATCTGTCCGTCCTTCTTTCCGAACTCGTACTTGGTGTCAACAAGGATGAGACCCTGCTTGGCCGCGATCTCGGTACCTCTCTGGAAAATCGCCTTGGTATATTCCTCAAGTTTCTCGTAATCTTCCTTTCCGACAAGTCCGCTGGCGATGATCTCCTCCTTGGAGATGTCCTCATCATGACCTTCGGCTGCCTTTGAGGTTGGAGTGATGATTGGCTCCGGAAGTTTCTGGTTCTCAACCATTCCGTCAGGAAGCGGAACACCGCAGAGGGTGCGCTTGCCTGCCTTGTACTCCCTCCACGCATGACCTGCGAGGTAGCCGCGGATGACCATCTCGACCTTGAAAGGCTCGCACTTGTAGCCGATGGTGACCGCAGGGTCCGGAACTGCTATCTTCCAGTTCGGAAGGATGTCGGTAGTGGCATCCAGGAACTTCGAGGCGATGAGATTGAGGACCTGTCCCTTGTAAGGGATACCGGCCGGAAGGACCACATCAAAAGCGGAGATTCTGTCGGAAACGACCATGACAAGATACTTTCCGTCGACATCGTACACGTCACGAACCTTGCCGACGTACTTTCCAACCTGTCCTGGAAAGTTGAAATCTGTTTTAACGATTGCTGCCATATCTGAATATGATTATTTGTCTGACTGTCAATTGCTGTTGAACAATGTCAACCGATTGTCCATTCTGCGCCGTCCTTGGTGTCCTTGACACTTATTCCAAGCGCCTTGAGCCTGTCGCGGATGGCGTCGCTCGCCGCCCAGTCCTTGGCCGCCTTGGCCTTGGCGCGGTCCTCAAGCACCATCTCCATCAGACCGGAAACGACGTCCTTGCCCTTGGATGAATCGGAAGCATTCTCGTCCTTGAGTCCGAGCACGCCGAAGACGATGTCATCGAAAAGCTGGAGCAGAGTCTCATAGTCCCCTTTGGAGAGCTTGATTTCTCCGGCCTTGGCCGAATTGATCATCCTGACTCCCTCAAAGATGTATGAGAGTGCCACAGGAGTGTTGATGTCGTCGCAGAGCGCGTCATAGACATCATTGAATATTCTCTTGATGTCACCGTTGTCCGCCGGGCATGTATCCGGTGCCGGATTGGTGATGAATTCGCCATATTCAAGAGCCGATGCCGGGTTGCCTTCGGTTCCGACGGCCTCATGGGACGCACCCGCTGCGGATGCAAGGGTGCAGAGATCCTTGTAGGCCTGCATCACCCTCTTCAGTCCCTTTTCAGCTGCCGCAAGGGCTTCATTGCTGAAATCCAGAGTGCTGCGGTAGTGTGCCTGGAGGATGAAGAAACGGATGGTCATCGGTGAATATGCCTGGTCAAGCTTCGGATGGTCTCCGCTGAACAGCTGAGGCAGAGT
>JAKSJH010000144.1 GCA_024398315.1 Bacteroidales bacterium | reverse complement strand
GAAGATAGAGCGATAGATGATATGTTCAGTAGTCTAAAGAAGTAAGAAGCTGTTACGCTCTCAGTGTCGGTGGCTGGAGATAGTCGCATCACTCCTTTTGGCGCTACATTGTGGCATTATAAGCATGATGAGCTGCCGGAGCTATGGGACGTGCTGATTGGCAATATGAGGTTAACCTTCGGTTTTCCTCCTCCTTGCAAGCCATAGCTCCAGCAAGCTTGGCTCTGCTCTTGCTGCGTTCGTCGGTTCGTAGGGCCTCGGCCGGATGTGCCGGGTTATGCCGATCAACTGGCGGGCGACGACAGGATGTCCTGAAACTTCGCCCTGGGATTACGGGGCCTGCAACGTTGAAATATAGGTTGGAGGACGAGATGTTAGCCTCTCTCCGTCTCTCTCCTGAAGGAAAGAGTGTTACCGACTGGCAAGGAAAGGTGTATGACATATCAAAGTCTTTCCCTTTAGGGGGAGATTTAGAGGAGGCTACTATCTGGTACAACGACACGGTCATTTACCCGGATAAGGTTCGGCTGAACTGCTACTACTACGAGCACTATTCCTTCTGGAAGGACATCGAGATGATTTTCGCCACCGTCCTGGGCCGGAAGGTGCGTTTCGGTGGGGAGGAGATATGACGATAGAACTTAAAGCAGGGTTGTAATAGTGAAATATTACACATAACTTTGCAGCATGAATACGATTTATTTTGAGGCGAAAGGGGAGAAACTTCTGGAGAGGGTCGGGATGCCGAAGGCGGAGTTCGCCCGCAGGATGGGCATCCAACGGCAGAATGTGAAGGCACTCTTCAAGAGCAAGGATCTCCGGGTGATTCAGAAGGCTGCGGATGTGATTGGTGTGCCGTGGATGTTTCTGGTGGGGGATACGGAAGAACCTGATATCTGTCAGCTCCCGATGACCACGGAGGAGGAGTGTCTGGATTTCGCGAGACAGTACTCTGGGGAATATGATGTCCCGGAAGATTGCTGCAATGGCGATCCATTCAAGATAGCGCCGGAGGATATCCCGACGGGGGATAGTGTGGAGAACAGGAGAAAGAGACAGGAGATTATTTCTCAGTTCTATCATTATTGGAAAGAGAATAATCCTGAACATAGAAAATATAATGACGACCTTCAGGATTACATATACGTAAACCACACCTCTTTGGTGGAGACTGCCGGACGTGCGTCATTGACATATCTCTCAACATTGGCTGTCCTTCAGCTGGATGCTATCCTTAGATTTGCTAAGAAGACGTTTGAGGATACCCCCAAGGTGGCTACAAAGCAGCAGCGGCCATTTGAGAAGATGTTGGGAATGGATTATTCTTGTCCTGGAATCGGGGATGTGCGTTTGATGGTTGGAGTGAGGCGACAGGATAGGATGAAAGTACAATATTGCATCACTGCATTGACTCCGTTGATGAGGTTCAAAAAGGAAAAGCAAGGCGGCCTCAAATGAGACCGCCTGTAGATTTACCCCGGGGAAGACGTGCTGGAATTACTTCAAGGGCGAGGGCATAGCTGGCGGGGATTTTACACTTCCTATAGCCCATCCGACACACGGATTACTTCCTTGTTGCAAAGATAGTAATTTTCCAGAATTACAAGGGATATCAAATAGAAAACAATTATTATTATAAGAATATGTCAGAAGAAAGAAAGATGATCTACCTGTGCCTGGCTCATATGAGCGAGGAGGGTGTTGAGCAGAAATATGTCAAGGAGGCTTTCGACACCAACTGGGTGGTGCCGATGGGACCGAATGTGAATGCGTTTGAGCAGGATCTGATGAGTTTTGTGAATTCCGGTGCCGGTCTGGACAGGACGGTGGTGTGCCTGAGTGCGGGCACGGCGGCGGTGCATCTGGCGCTGCTCTGCTGCGGAGTGCAGCCGGGCGATGAGGTGATTGTGCAGAGCTTCACTTTCTGTGCCTCCAGCCATCCGATTACCTACCTTGGCGCAAAGCCGGTGTTCGTGGGTTCTGAGCCTGTGACTTGGAATATGGACCCTGAACTTCTCGAGAAGGCCATCCTGGACCGCAAGGCTGTGACTGGGAAGTACCCGAAGGCCATCGTGCCGGTGGCGCTCTACGGTATGCCTTACCGTATCGATGAGATCATGGAGATTGCCGGCAAGTACGGCATCCCTGTGGTTGAGGATGCTGCTGAAGGCATGGGTTCGCGCTTCGGCGGCCAGGTGCTCGGCACTTTCGGCAAGTACGGTGTGCTCTCGTTCAACGGCAACAAGATGATCACGACTTCCGGTGGCGGCGCTCTGATCTGCCGTTCGAAGGAGGATGCCAATGAGGTCATGTGGTATGCGACCCAGGCGCGCGACGCCTACCCGTACTACCAGCATACGGCCATCGGCTACAACTATCGTATGTCGAACGTCTGCGCCGGAATCGGCCGCGGGCAGATGACGGTGCTGAACGATCATATCGCCCACCACAAGCACGTGCAGGCGCTTTACGAGGAACTGCTTGCCGATGTGCCGGGCATACATATTCATAAGCAGCCTGAGGATCCGCGCTATGACTCCAACTTCTGGCTCTGTGCAGCGACTATCGATGCGGATGTGCATGTCCAGGGGCAGGAGAATGCCTACAAAGAGGTTGTCAAGACTGCCGTGGGTGGTGCAGCCGGTGTTCTCCATCAGGTGGATTCTGCCACAACCGACTGTCAGCCTAACGAGAACGTGGAGGCGCTTCGCGTCTTCATGCTTGCCAGGAAAGTCGAATGCCGCCCTCTCTGGAAGCCGATGCACAAGCAGCCGGTATACGCCGGCGCTTCGGTCTACACCAACAACATCGAGGAAGACCTCTTCAAGGTCGGATTCTGCCTCCCTGCCGGTCCGTACGTGACCGACGATGACGTCCGCTACATCGTCTCCTGCATCAAGGAGGCGGTAGGTTGAGTCTTGATTTTCAATGCTCATCCTGTTGATTCCATATCTGCTTTTGGCCATGCTGCTTCTTGCTGCGTGGCTTTTTGTCCGTAGGAAGCGGGTGGCTGGTGCCGTCCTGCTGGCTGTGCTGCTGGTGGGGAATGGTTTCGTTCATTGCTTTGCTGTGCATCCTTTCCGGCATCGGGACGGGGGACTGAAGGTAATGTCCTGGAATATTCAAGGTACAGGTGATCCTGGGACGGCACGGGCTGTCGCCGATATGGTCGAGAGGCTTGATCCTGATGTCTTCTGCGCAGTTGAGGTCTGGCATAGGACTTCAAAAGTTCTGGACTCTCTCCTGCGTAATCATTGCGGCTACATTCTTGCGGGGGCTGCCGGTGAGATTGTTTGCTGCAGCAAGCTTCAGATGGGAGAAGTCGTGCCTGTCGAAAATTCAGGAGACGGCTTCGGCTATGGTTCGACGATACATCATCCGCTGAGCTTCCGCATCGACCACATCTTATATTCAGACAGGCTGCGGCTTCGCTCCGTCGGTCGTGTGAAGGCCTGCGGCCTCAGCGACCATGACGCTCTGGTCGCCTCGTTCGATCTCAATCAGCCGGATGGTGAAGAACCGTAGACGGCAGCGAATCCCTTTAGCGGGTGAATATGTCAATAAAGTGTGGCAGAAACTTTCTTTGTTGGATGATTATTGCTATCTTTGCCACAGGTATAAAGACTTTGATTTGTCTTGTATGCTCTCTATGTTGTTGTAATATTGTAAATTGAGATGGTGATGACTGAAAGGGTGGCTGTGGCGGTGAATCTTAAATGCCTGCGTGAGGCTAATGGCTATACGCAGGAAAGATTGGCGGACTATCTTGGAATCGGCCGTTCGGCTTACTCCAATTATGAAAGTGGGGCCAGAGAGGTCCCTTTGAATGTTCTGGAGAGACTTGCCGATCTTTATGGTTGTGAATTGTTCTCGCTTTACGAGGAGAATGGTGATGTAAGGGACATGATGCTGGCTACGGCTTTCAGGGTGGATGATCTGTCATCCGATGATATGGAGCAGCTTGCAGCATTCAAGCGTGTGGTCAAGAACTACATGAAGATGGACATGTTGCTCAAGAGGTCGTAGGCGTATGGGAAGATTGTCCATTAAGGATGCGGAACTGCTGGCTCAGAAGTTCAGGCTGGAGGCAGGCATGGGAATGACGGAACCAGTTGATGTCAAGTCTGTTTTAAGAAGGTTCCGCATTCTGACCATGTATCGGCCTTTGTCAGAGAACAGTTTTGGCATCAGTATCAAGACAGAGGGCGCTATGTTCATGATGGTGAACTGCAACTCAACTCGAGGAAGGCAGCACTTTACTGTTGCTCATGAACTGTATCATCTTTTTTATGATGAGAATCCTGCACCGCATGTCTGTCGTGGAGCGGTCTCCGGTGTGGAGAAGGATGCCAACTTGTTTGCTTCCGCCCTTTTGATGCCAAGAGAGGGACTGCTTCACGAAATCAGTGAGGTTGAGTTGCTTCAACATAGACCGAATATGGCTACTGTCCTGAGACTTGAGCAGTTGTTCGGCGTCTCCAGAATGTCACTCTTGGTAAGGCTTAAGGACATGGGGGTGATTTCCGAAACAGTGCTTCAGGAATTGAATTCCGTTAGTGTGAAGGATTCGGCTCAGGCCTATGGCTACGATACTTTGCTCTACGAAAGTGGCAACGAGGGGATTGTAATCGGTGATTTCGGTGAAAAAGCGAAGAGGTTGTTTGATGCAGGCCTGATTTCAGAAGGTCATTATGTGGAATTGTTAAACATGATCAGTGATGGCAGAGGGGAAGGAAAAGATTGTGTTGGATGCTGATGTGATCATACACTTTGCGAAAGGAGAGATGCTGTCATCCTTGCCGTCGGTGTTTCCGGAGTGTGAGTTTGTCGTGCTGGACATTGTCAGACATGAGGTGAAGCAACCTACTTTGAACCAATTGCAGAACCAGATTGCTTTTCTACAGAACATAAGTGAGGTGACTTTCGGAGAGACACAGGAGCAGCGGGTGGAGTATGCGCGACTTGTGTCCGTGGTCGGCCTGGGACGTGGAGAAAGTGCTTGTATGGTGTATTGTCGATATAATGATGACGTTGTCGGCAGCAGTAATCTGCGGGACATCGCTGATTATTGTGATAAATACAATATTAAATACCTTACTACATTGGACTTTTTGTATTATGGTATCAAGAGGGGAGTGTGGTCGAAGGAGGATGCCGAAGAGTTTGTCGATAAAGTGAACAAACGTGGCAGTCGTTTGCCGTCGGTGGATTTTGATTGTTATGTGTGCAAAAAAATGCCGTGACGGGGCGGCGTTCCTGCATTATGTGATTTAAAATATTCAATGATATGGTAGAGTACAATGTTGAACTTGAGGGGAGGACGGTCCTGGTGACGGGAGCGGCCGGGTTTATCGGGAGCAATCTCGTGAAGAGGCTTCTGAATGACGTGAAGGGAATAAAGGTGGTCGGAATCGACTCCATCACTGACTATTACGACGTGAACATCAAGTACGAGAGGCTGGCGGAGATTGAGAAGATGGCTCCGGATCCCGGCTCGTGGACCTTCGTGAAGGCATCGATCGCGGACCGGCAGGTCGTGGAGAAACTCTTCACTGACAATGAGTTCTCCGTTGTAGTCAACCTTGCGGCCCAGGCCGGAGTGCGCTACAGCATCACCAATCCGGACGCCTACATCGAGAGCAACCTCATCGGGTTCTACAACATCCTTGAGGCATGCCGCCACCACGGCGTGGAGCATCTTGTCTATGCAAGTTCATCGTCTGTCTATGGCAGCAACAAGAAGGTCCCATATTCAACGGAGGACAAGGTGGACAATCCGGTGTCGCTCTACGCAGCCACCAAGAAAAGCAACGAACTGATGGCCCATGCCTACAGCAAGCTCTACAACATCCCTTCGACGGGTCTCCGCTTCTTCACAGTCTACGGTCCCGCCGGACGTCCGGACATGGCCTATTTCGGCTTCACGAACAAGCTCCGCGAAGGGAAGACCATCCAGATATTCAATTACGGCAACTGCAGGAGGGACTTCACCTATGTCGACGACATCGTCGAGGGTGTGGTCCGAGTGATGCGGCATGCCCCTGAGAAGCAGAACGGCGAGGACGGCCTTCCGCTGCCTCCGTACAAGGTCTACAACATCGGCAACAGCGCCCCTGAGAACCTGCTGGACTTCGTCACGATCCTCCAGGAGGAACTCATCGCCGCCAAGGTCCTTCCGGAAGACTATGATTTCGAGGCCCATAAGGAGCTCGTCCCGATGCAGCCCGGCGATGTCCCGGTGACATTCGCGGACACGACGCCTCTTGAGGAGGACTTCGGCTTCAGGCCTTGCACTCCTCTGCGTGACGGTCTCAGAGCTTTCGCGCAATGGTATGCAAAGTATTACGGAACCTGCTGATTATGAGTTATAAATCCGTCTTGATGAGGGTCCTGGCCTCTGTCGGTATATTCCTGAGCCTGGGGCTTGGAGCAAGAGGGCAGGGAAGCGCCGGCACCAGGGAGGAGGGAAAACTCCGGGTGCTGACTTTGAACATGCGCCAGTGGACCCGCGACACGGATTCTTCGCTGCCGACTTTCTGGCGGACGAGGATGGAGGCGATGGAGAGGATGATCGAGGATGTGGATCCCGACGTCATCTGCTTCCAGGAGTTCCTGGCTCCGGTCGGTCAGTACGTGCCGGACCGCTACAAGAGGGTCGGAATCACCGTCAGCCACCCCATCTACGTGCGCAAGGGCCTCCGGACTTCCGGCCATTCTGTAGGAATATGGTGGGATGCGTGTACGGT
>JAKSJH010000143.1 GCA_024398315.1 Bacteroidales bacterium | reverse complement strand
GGCGCACTTATCCTGCACTGATTTTTGAGGTTACGGGCAAAGCGTTCCTCCGAGGCTGATGAACCACTGTAGATCCTCAGCAGGATGTTTCCTGCCGCTGTCTTGTGTGTGACCACCTGCTAAAAGAACAGAGATCCGGTCTGAAAGACAATGAATGCCACCAGCCACGCCAGCAGAAGAGAATGTATGACTGTGAAGGTGGCCCATTTCCCGCTCGTCTCCCGCTTTATCGTCGCAATTGTGGCGATGCAAGGGAAATAGAGAAGGACGAAAAGCATGAACGCCAGAGCGGTAGCCGGTGTTATTTCAGGATTCTGCTTCATTGCCTCGACTAAAGATTCCCCATCGTCCTCTGTGTGGTAGAGAATCCCCATAGTGCTTACGATAGCCTCCTTTGCCGGCAGTCCGGTCAGAAGGCAGACATTCATCTTCCAGTCGAATCCGAGCGGAGACATTACCGGTTCCATCGCCTGTCCGACAGCGGCCAGATAGGATTCTTCCTTATATTCACCGCCCTGGGTCTTGGATACTGGGAAATATTCAAGGGCCCAGATTATCACTGATGCCGCCAGAATGACGGTTGAAATCTTCTGAAGATAGTCCGACACTCTCTCCCAGATGTGCATTCCGGTGTTGCTCCACGTCGGTTTCCTGAATGGAGGTAGTTCGGACACATAATCGTCTTCGGGCTTCCTGAACCATTTCGTGCGCTTCATGATGAATGCGAAAAGAATGGAAAGAAGTATCCCGGCCCCGTATATTCCTATCATTATCAATGCCTTCTGCTTTGCAAAGAAGGCTGAGACGAACAACAGGTAGACAGGAAGACGGGCGGAGCAGGACATGAACGGGATCATCAGCATGGTCAGAGTTCTGTCCTTCTTGTCCTCTATGGCCCTGGCTGACATGATCGCCGGCACGTTGCAGCCGAATCCTATCAGCATCGGGATGAAAGACTTGCCGTGAAGGCCTATCCTGTGCATGATCTTGTCCATGAGGAAAGCCGCCCGTGCCATGTAGCCTGAATCCTCCAGAACAGACAGGAAGAAGAAAAGGATTATGATGTTCGGAAGGAACGCCAGGACGGCACCCACACCCTGGACTATGCCGTCCACCAGCATGCTGGTCAGCCAGCCATGCTGCATGGTCGCCGTCATCCACCCTCCGAGGGAGGATATTCCTTGCTCTATCCATTCCTGGGGATATGCCCCTAGTGCGAAAGTCGCTTCAAACACCCCGAACAGTATGAGGAGCATCAGAGGGAAACCGAACCATCTGCTGGTAAGAAGGGAATCGATCTTCTGGGAGATTGTGTGGTCGGAGTTGTCTTTGGAATGGACGAGCGTCTCCTGAAGGGCTCCGTGGATGAATCCGTGCCTTGCCTTTCTGATGAGCGATGCAACCGGTTCCCCAAGTTCGCGTCTCAGGTCTCCGGCCTCATCGGTCGCAACTTTGACTATCCGCTCGAAGTTGCCCGCCTTCTCGATGTTCGGCAGGATGTACTGCGGGTCTTCCAGGAGCCTTACTGCGAGATAGCGGTCGTGGAAGCATTCCAGTTCCTGCGCCGTCGCTATGACTTCGACAATCGAGCCGATGGCCTCGTCCACATCCTTTCCATAGGGCACATGTACATGCTTGGCCTCCGTGCCCTGTGATTCATAGGTGTCCACTATCAGGGACAGCAGTCTGCTGAAGCTTTCTTCGCTGTCCTGGTCGAGGACCGTCGCCGGGAATCCGAACAAGTCTCCGAGCTTCCTGTAGTCCAGAGAATGGTTCGTTGAGAGAAGTTCGTCGTACTTTGTGAAGGCAAGGACGACTCTTGTGCTCATGTCAATCAGCCTGGCCGTAAGCCTCAGGCTGTTCTCCAGGTCCGTCGAATCGACGGCGTTCAGCACCAGGTCAGGATTGGTGGCGATAATCTTGCGTCCGATGTGCAGGTCGCTGCCTGTCATATCGAGGAAATGAAGTGTATAGCCACGGAATTCCACGGTCCTGGTGGCTCTGTCCGAGCCTCCGCCGCTGAAATACCGGACCGGTGATCCGATGATGTCGATAGTGATGCATCGGTCTTCCCGAACCGTCCCGGATGAAAACGGGCAGGACGCACAATCCTTGTTACACTTCATTTTTTCTTGCTGTTTCCAATGCAAATATAATATATGTATACCGAAATTGAGAACTCATCAGTTCGTTGTCTGTCGATTTCTGTATTGTTAAAGAACCTTAAATACAGATTGACACCCGTCAACTCCGCAATCGCGCAAAAAAAAAGAGCGGGAAAAGAGCAGAAAAAGAGTAGAAATATTTGGTTGTAATCAAATAAAATCATATTTTTGTGGTTGAACATTGTGCAAACACACTTTGTCCGTACGTTTATCGTAGGATATGCGTGATAATTATTGTTATTATATAAACCATTATTCACTTAAAATTTTAAGAAATATGATTAAAAAAATCATGGGTGCTGCTCTCATCGGCTTGGCTATCCTTGCCGGTGCTAGCACATTTACATCCTGCCAGGATTATGACGATGAGATCGCCAAGCAGGGCGACCAAATCGCCAAGCTGCAGGGAGATGTAAGTGCTTTGACAGCTACTGTCAATTCACTTCAGTCCCAGATCGCGGCAGGAGCTGTAATTACCTCTGTTGAGCCTGTTGCCGACGGTGTCAAAGTCACCCTCAGCAATGGACAGTCTTTTACCCTTACCAACGGTAAGGATGGTGCAAACGGCGCTAACGGAAAGGACGGCGTCAATGGAAAGGATGGCCAGAACGGCCAGGACGGAACTGTCTGGACTATCGGAGACGATGGCTTCTGGTACAAGGATGGCGAAAAGACCGACTACAAGGCACTTGGTCAGAACGGCCAGGACGGTCAGAACGGTCAGGACGGTCAGAACGGTCAGGACGGCCAGGACGGCCAGGACGGAAAGTACTATGTTCCTAACCCTGAGACCGGTTGCTTCGACATCTATCAGGACGGCAAGCTCGTTGAGGCTACCGAAATCAGCTGGAAGGCTGCCAACGGTGGTATCACCGCTGTCCTCGATGGTGAAACTCTCAAGTTCTACGGTGTTGAAGGTGCAGAGAACGGTGAGGTTGTCATTGCTCTCTCCGCTAACCTCAAGAGCCTCGCTCTCATCCCTGAGGTTCTCATGGAAGGCCTCGGTGTCATCGAGTTCCCTTACGCTATCTATGTTCCTGTAGACAACGGCAAGACAATTGATACAGTCTGTGTCATCACCGCTCCTGCAAAGGCTACCTACAGAATCAACCCTGAGAATGCTGATGTCACCGCTAACGAGTGGGCTATCATCAACAGGAAGGCGAAGACCGTCGCCATGAAGTCAGCTACCGACAAGAATGATCTCATCTCTATCGTCGGTGATCCTGAGGTCAAGGGTGGTGAGGCTACCTTCACTCTTGTTGCCAATGACGAAATCGAGGCTCCTGCTCTTGATTCTCTCAACAACATCGTCGCTCTCCAGACCGTCGTTGAAGGTGAGACCATCACCTCTGACTACGCTTATGTCATGGTTGGCGAGCCTAACAAGAACTACAACATCATCCACAAGGATTTCACCAAGTCTGAGAAGACCTGCCTTGATGTTGTCAGGGCTTATCGTGACTCTCTCCTCACCATCGCTGATGTTGCTGATGACTCTCTCTATGTCGAACTCATGACCCCAGAGCTCCTTTACACTGGAACTCTTGATCTCAATGAGTATGTCGAGACCTATGCAGCTGATGTCAATAAGCTCGTCTCCGAGCTTGGCCTTACTCCTTCTTACACCTTCGCACTCTGCAACGAGAAGGGTGAAGTCGGCAAGCCGTTCTTCGGAAAGGATACCTACACTGACCAGAACAAGTTCGTCACCCTCACTGATGGTGTGATGGCTGTCAGCAAGGAGTTCCTCAACCAGTCAACCCGTCCTGCAGTCAACCGTACCCCTCTTGTAAAGGTTACCTCTAACGTAACCGTCGATGGCAAGACCTACACCGTCGCCACCGCTTACATCATGGTTCGTATCGTTGAAGAGGCTATCGTTCCTGAGGAGCCAGTCGTTTACTATGTAACCGAGACCGACCACTATGTCGAGTTCTGCGCTGAGTGCCTCACCGCTACCCCTGCTTACAAGGATAAGGATTACACTGAGGATGAGCTCAACGTTACCTGGGAAGAGGTCAACAAGGACGTCCTCGGTAGCCTCGACCTCTCTTACGCTGCATTCCTTGAGAACTACAAGACTGACAGTCTCTTCGTTATCGAGATCAGTGCTAAGGGTGACACCACCTACACTCCTGTCGGTGAGTACGAGTTCCCTGCAGGTGTTACCTACAAGGCTCAGCTCCCTGAGGATTGGGCTACTTCAACCAACATCTTCACTCTCTACCTTGACAATAATGCTAAGATGCCTTCAGAGGGTACTGTCGAGTTCGCTTACAAGGCTAACAACAACAGCAAGAAGACCCCTAACGTTGGCTTCAAGTTCGCTTACAAGGTTGGTGCTGCTCCAGTTGTCGAGCATCCATTCATCCTCCTCGATCCTACCAAGGTTGTCCTCAACCCTGATTATCTCCTTGGCGATCAGAACGCTATCGTAGAGGGTCTCCCTAAGCCAGATGTCTACGACCCTGCAGCTAACGACTACAGCGTCTATGCCGGTGTCCGCGTCAAGGGTAAGGCTGATGCAAGCGGTGTCTACACCTACTCATCATCCCTCATCGAGCACTTCAAGGAGTATGGTAAGGGCATCAAGTTCGCTGATGACGCTACCGTTACCTTCGAAATTGTCAACTCTGACAAGGATTACAAGGTTGCTTACGAAGACAGCACCTACATGTTCATCACCAATGCTGGTGAGGAGGTTGATTCACTCACCTTCACTTCAGCTGAATTCTCCGCAATCATCGATGCTCCTGCTACTTCACCTGAAATCAAGTTCATGGGCGCTACCCTTACTGAGGATTGCAATGTTCTCGTAAAGGTTACCGAGACCTGCACTGGTTGCAATGGTGAGAAGAAGACTGAGGTTGGTTACTACTATGTAGTCTTCCAGACAATGTTCGCTCTCCAGCTTGACGACGTTGTCCTCGGAACTTACAAGACCAAGAGAGACACAGTTGACGTACGTTCACTTGTCAAGGTGATCGAGCGCGCTTCTGAGAAGGTCCTCTTCGAGTGGGTCGACAGCCTCGAGGCATTCGTTGCTACTGACTACGCTAAGTCCGAGTACAACTTCGCTGACGCTGACTTCGCAGTTGAGTTCGTCGATGGCGCTGAGATCATCTACGACAACACTGGTGCTGACACTGAAGCTTCATTCGGTGAGTGCCTCAATGCTGAGGACACCTACATCACCTGGTACAACATGGGTACCGACCTTCTCACCAACAAGTACGCTAAGTACAACATGAAGGGTACGATCCAGGTTGACAAGTACACTGTAGCCGGCAACGGTAAGATCACCGTCCTCTCTACTGCAAACACTGCTGCTAGAGATTCCAAGTAGAAGTTAACCACAACTTCTGATATCAAGAGGGAAGATAGTTTTCTATCTTCCCTCTTTTTTTATATCTTTGCTTCTGTTAACATATTTTGACTGAATTGTTATGAAATTCTTTAGATACTCACTGTTAGCTGTGAGTTTTGTTTTGTTGTCTGCATGTACGGACAGACAGGACATTCAAATCCCTGCAGGGGCAGAAGCACAATCCAGTGTTGTTTTCAGAGCATCCTTAGCACCGACAAAAGCTCAGATTTCAGATGGATTCGGAAACATCACATGGTCCCCGTCCGATTCCATCTCTCTCTTTGCTGCCGTTTCAAGTGATGGCGGTTCAAAGTTGACTACAACAGAAGGAGGATCTGTTGCTGAGTTTACCGGAGAGGCCCCGGCATTGTCTTTGGATAAATATTATGCATTGTATCCATACAATCCCAACAATGCTATAGATAAAAATGGTGTTTATACCGCATTCATACCAGCCTCTCAGGCTGCTGTCGCAGAAGGATTCGACCCCAATGCTTTCCTTATGGTAGGTCGGTCAACTTCTGAAGAAATCGGTTTCTACGATGCACTTGGCGGAGTCCGTTTCACTGTGGAGAGTACGGGTTACACCAAGGTCATTTTTTATGGAAATGATTCAGAAACACTTGCAGGCAGGGTTAACATCAAATTCGGTTCCGATGGTTTGCCTGTGACGACAGCCGCAGCGACCAACAATTTTAAATCCATATCTTTGGTCGGAAATTTCGAACCTGGTAAGTATTATTATATATCAATGCTTCCACAGGAACTCCTCAAGGGTTTCACCTTTGAATTCTATAAAGACAATTCTCTTGTCAAAAAGACAAAGTGCGAGTCATTCGTGACAGTCAACCGTTACTATTTCAGTTCGGTCAAGCTTGCTGACAATGCTGAGTCGGTCGGTAAGATTCTCAGCGCTGATGACATTGCAACCAACGGTTCAGCCAATTGTTACATCATCAGCAAGGCCGGTTCCTACAAGTTCCCTGCAGTAAAAGGTAACAGTTCGACTTCCGTAGGTAATGTCGATCATTGCAAGGTGATATGGGAGACAGACAATACTGCGACCTCAGTTTCTGCCGGCACTGTCATTGCTTCATCAAGTGTCAAGTTCTCTAAGGGCTATGTCTATTTCAAGACTCCTGACAGGTTCACTCAGGGTAATGCTTTGATCGCCGCATGTGACGCCAGTGACAAGATTCTCTGGTCATGGCACATCTGGCTCTGCGATTTCGATCCTGTCAGGACCAGGCAACTCTATACTGGTGCCTCAAAATATATGCTTGACAGGAATATTGGTGCGCTTT
>JAKSJH010000142.1 GCA_024398315.1 Bacteroidales bacterium | reverse complement strand
CTGATTACTACGGTCTCTATTCTATGAAATTGCAAGGAGCCGTGGCTCTCTTTGCCTCCAACGTGTCCAGAATACTGAGATTGATGGATGAAAAGGCCTAAGAAGGGGCTGATTTATCATCAATAAGTCAAATATTGCGCTAATATCACGTTGAGAATAGAACATCTGAACTAATATCAAACAAAAGCAAGTCCGTGGGAAATATTGCTTTCTCACGGACTTGACTTTTAGACTACTTTTTCAGCAGCCTCCATGAATTTGCCAAATAAGTGCAGAGATTGCGGCTCGAGCCTGCAATGACAGATGTGCTTAAACACATAGTTTTCCCCATGACCCCAAAAAAGTTTTCGTAATCTGTTGCTTTTTGGCGATTATTGCGTCTAATAGGTATAATGTGAGTCAATTGAAAAAAATGGGAAGAATTATGAATATTCACAAACTTGCACTGGCGCTGGCGGCGAGCTGCCTGCTTGCGGCAGGATGCGTCTATGGCAGCATCAGCATCAGGTCCTGCAACGGGACTGTGGTTACGGGATCATATTCAGAGAACGGTGGGGACTGGTCGGAAGAGCGGCAGACCGGCACGTTCAGCGGTATCGAGTCGACAGCTCCTTTCAACGTCCACTTCATTCAGGGTGACACCTGGCGGGTGCTTGTGGAGGGCAAGCAGGAATTCGTCGAGAAAACCACTACGAAGGTGGTCGACGACAGGCTTGTCATCGGTCTGGAAAATGGGAAATACACCGATCTCGTCCTCAAGGTGACTGTCCAGGCGCCGGACATCCGGGAATTCCTCACCACCGGATGCGGTGAACTGTTCGTGGACGGACCTTATGAGACAAGCGGTGACCTGAAGTTCCAGTCTCAGGGCAGCGGAGATTTCTACGCCGGTGACTTGTTCTGCAACAGTCTATCAGTCGGTCTTTCCGGAAGCGGAGACTTTGAAGCCGAACGGATCGATGCCGCCGGGAATGCGTCGTTCAGGACAACGGGAAGCGGAGACTTTGAAGTGAGGTCTGTCGCAGCCGCAGCGAATCTCGAACTGTCATCAGCAGGTGCAGGAGACTATGCTGTAGGTGACGCAACCTGCAATGACCTGACAATCACCACTTCCGGAAGCGGAGATTTAGAAGTGGAGCGGATCGATGCCGCAGCGAGCGCTTCGCTGAGGACTTCAGGAAGCGGAGACATAGCTGTCAAGACTGCAACAATCGGAGCTGACCTTGACCTGTCATCGTCGGGTTCGGGCGACATTGCCGTCAACGGAAGTTGTAGAAAGGTCTCCGCAAAGACCAACGGCAGCGGGGACATCTACGGCCGCATCCGGTATGAAAGCAGCAATCTGCATTCATCCGGCAGCGGAGACATCAATCTCTGATAATTCCCGCCGCCCGTCAGAGGACGGGATAGTCTGGATGCAAAAAAGATTGACAGGCAGGCAGATAGCCTCCTGCCGCCTGTCAATCGTAAAGGGAGTCTGCGCCTTTGCGGGCCCACTCAGGAATCACAATCGAAGGGTCTGTGACTGTTGCGTCAATCAAGTAACGTTCTCCGGCAAGGACATTGCGTTCAAGGAACTGGATTTCACGGTCCAGGTTCAGCATCATGCTTGACGCAATCTCGTGGGTGTTGCCCTCGAAGCGCCACATCTGATAGTTCCTGCCCTCCCGGTCAAGACGCCTGGCCAGAGTGCTGCTGCCACCGAAGCATATTCGTAGGACTTTTATCTTGTCGTATGGGACAATCTTGTCGGCGGTTCCGTGGAAAAGGAGCTGAGGACAAGGTTCAGACTTGTAGGCAGGCTTGCCGTGCCAGGAGAAGACCGCACCGGAGAAAGCCATGACTCCGGCATAGTTGAACCCCTCAGGAAGATCCTTGGCCAGATCCGTCCCGTTGGCAATCTCCCACTCCCCCTGGAGAGAGGTGATCGCACCGGCGGAAGATCCGGACACGACTATCCTTGACGGGTCGATGCCGAACTCGGAGGCATGGTGGACCAGATAGGAGGTGGCGCTGAAAAGGTCCTCGACGGCCACAGTGATGGCATTGTCAAGAGCCTTGATGAACTTCAGGTTCATGCCGTAGGACACGCCCTTGAGCCCCAGCCTGTAGTCTATCGAGACGACAGAGTAGCCCTGCCCGTTCAGCGACTTGAACCAAGGCTTGTAATTAACATTGTCTCTTGTGCCTTCGACGAAGCCTCCGCCGAAAACGAACATCACAGTGGCCTTCGGAGCGCCTTCCGACGGATAGAAGTCAAAGTACAGGGAACAGGTGTCCCTCTGGGCGAAACAGACGGTACGCGCAGGGGAATATTCAGTATCCTGCCCCTTCAGAACAGCCGCAAGGCCGAAGAATATGACTGATACAAGGACTATCTTCTTCATCACGGTTCCTCCAACAGGACCATTCTGTAGCCCGTACTTCTGTCGTTAATGATCTTAAGCCTCGGATCCGGAGCGATCAGCTTCTTGATCCTGGCTATGTAGACGTGGAGGCTGCGAGTGGAGAATATGTCAGGACTCTTCCAGATGGCCGAAAGGATTTCGTCCGTAGGCACCATCCTGTTGAGATTCCTGGCAAAGATCTCAATCAAGGCTCCCTCCTTGTTGGTGAGAGTTTCCGACTGCCCTTCAATCGTCAGAGTACGAGGAACCGGGTCATAGACAAATTTCCCAAACTTCAGTTCCGCCGGCCGGTCGGCCTTCAGGTAATTGATGAAGGAGTTTGCCCTGGCGATGACCTCGACGATGGAGAACGGCTTCCGGATGTAGTCGTTGGCTCCGGCAGAAAGGCCGGTGACAGCATCCGACACGGCGACCTTGCTGGTCAGAAGCAGAACAGGGACGGTCTGGTCCAGCTCCCTGATGGACTTCACGAGATCGACCCCGTTCATCTTTGGCATCAGGACATCAGATATCACTATGTCCGGTTTGTTTTCCTTGAACATTTCCAAGGCATCGGCACCGTTGTCGGCCTTGTACACGACGAATCCGTCGCTCTCAAATGCTTCGCCAAGGACGAACAGCATGTCTGTTTCGTCATCAACGATCAAGATACTTTTTTGCATTGCTCTTTGTCTAGATTAAATAGTATGGTGAACACTGAGCCTTCGCCCAGTTTGCTCTCAACGTCGATGTCCCAACCGTGAAGGTCAACCGCCTGCTTGACAAATGACAGGCCGAGGCCATAGCCCGGAGTCGAGGACATTTCTTCAACTTTATAGTATTTCTTGAAGATTTTATCGATTTCTTCTGAGGCGATCCCCCTGCCTTTGTCAGCGATGGACAATGAAGGTATTCCGTTATCTTCATGATAAGTGATAGAGACGCAAGGGTCACCATCTGAATACTTGATGGCATTCTCAATGAGGTTGAACAGAATTTCGTCAAAAATGACAGGATCCGCCTTGATGACGACATCTTCAGGTATGTCCAGATCGATCTTTGCCTTAGGGTTCGGTATCCTCATCTGGTCAGAGACCGACCCGACAGCAAAAGCCAGGTTCAACTCCATGAAATCAGCCGCGTCATGGATCCCGTTAGAATTCAGAAGGACTGACTTCACCTCGCCACTGAGTCTTTTCAGCTGACTGATGATGACATTGATGTACGCCAATCGCTTCGGGTCCCTGGAAGGGCATGGCAGAGACCTGAGCGTCTCAGCCGATGCAAGCGCTATGGCGATAGGGTTGTTCATGTTGTGTGTGACCATGTGAAGGAGCTCCTCATTCAACGCGTTGGTCTCCTTCTTCGACGCAACCAGCATATGGAAATGATACATGGCGAAAGAGAGAATCAAGAGCATCAGCACTTCCAGGAACAGGAGCGGTCCATTCTGCTTGAGGAAGACAGGCAGGGCGGAGAAAGTGCATCTGTAGTACATTCCCGAATCCGGACTCGTCGGAATCTCGATTGAGGACTTCAGGAGCGCATGATTACAGAAGGAGCCTGACACCGAAGTCTTCATGGGAGACGGAAAATCCTCTTTGACAAGTTCGAGCCTGTAAGGCGTATAGATGTCCTTTGCCTTGAGAGAAGCAGTGAAAAGAGAATCGAACACCTCGAAATCAGGGTCCATGAGCGACTGGAACAGCGAACTGAGCCTGGCGGTGAAAGTGCCTTCACGACTTCCTTCCACCGTCCCGTCTTCTGCCGGAGAAAGGCTGCTGAAGTCGTCCAACTCCGGGGATTGATGATGCCAGAAGTATGAATATCTGATTTTCATCTCCTCGTAATTGGCACTGACCATCTCGCTGGTTATCGAGTCGTCAAAGAGCCTCCTCACTGAAGACAGGTTCCTTATCGAAAAGGCAACGACAAGAAGGAATATCGCAATGAAGGCTACGATAGTCCATCCGAAATAGTAAGAATTGTCATGTATCCTTGGTTTCACAAGCATATTGTTTTATCGTTATTTCCAGTTGACTTCCTGTTGCTCGTCATGCTTCTTTACGCCGGACTTTGGCGATGCGGTGAAACTGAACGTATGGTCAGTAGCGGAGATTGTCTTTGTCTGAGCTGCGCTCATCGTGTATGCAAAGCTCCAGCCGGTAACAGGAGTTACCGTGTACTCACCGATTTCCTGGTTCTTGATGGTCACGGAAGTGTTGGATGAGTCCAGCGAAACCGTATAAAGCACTGTCCCGCCCTTCGAGACAGTGAAAATCGCGCTCTCTCCATTCTGCAGACCGGAGACAGAAATGGTGATATCAGCATTTTGCTCCCACTGGGCAACAAGAGTGACATCGCCGTACTGGCCTGTAGGGATTGATGCCTGATCGGCAAAAGTCTGACCTGTTGTCCAACTGCCCACATTGGAAGACGGTTTCCAGCCAGCAAAGACACTGCCAGATTTTGTATATGGACAAGCAGGAAGTGTTATTGCAGCGCTCTCAATATTGTACGGGATTGAAGACGGTGTGGTTCCGGTACCGCCATTAGGGGAGAAAGATATTGTGTACTGGGTCGGGGTCCACTGGGCTGTCAAGGTGACATCGCCGAATTTGTTGCTTAATGGTGAGGCGGCGGTTGTGTTCATTGTCCAGTTGCCTTCGTCCGGATTAACTTGCGTGACCTTCCAGCCATTGAAAGTATAGCCCGTTCTTGTGGGAGTACGCAGAGCATCAGTGCTCCTTATCGTGTACGTGTGAGTAGTGCTCGGACTGACAGTGCCTCCGTTGGCGTCATAAGTAATCTTATACTCTATCGGAGTGAAGAAAGCGTACATGGTGTAGCTTTTATTCCTATTGTAATAACCAACGATTGGAGCCCATGAGTTATCGCCTACTTGGAATTCCTTCACAGAACGATAAACACCGTTGACCAGATCTCCTTTATTGGCAGGTGTTCCAGAGTTGCTGGTAGCCCATCCGTCAAATTGATATCCAGGAGTAGCCTTGGCATACAGATATACATCAACCATGTCATTCTGGGTATTGGAGCTGTTTCCGCCCTCACAACCGTCATATTGCGAATTCGGTCTCCAGTCACCGTCCGAAACTGTTATGAAATCAGTCCCCTCATTGTCCACATAGACCAATCCTCCTCCGGTAGAAGATGTACTCAAACCGGCCTGGACTTTAGCAGAATATGTACGCGTAGGATTATACCAAGCATATGCCGAAATTGAAAGGCAGGACAGGATTATCAGCGACAAAACCTTATAATAAAACGACATTCTATTCATAAACTATCACTATATTTTTGAATATTCCCAAATATGAAGTCACAATAGCAAGAGTCAATATGATATACGCCCCATCCGTCAGGAGATGCGGCCAGAGGAGCATGAAGGCGGACCAGACGAGGAGCACGACGGCGTAGGGCAGGGCCCAGCGGCGGCGCCATTTCCAGAATATGAGGGGGAGCGGGTTGAAGGGGATGATCAGCCAGGACCACTCGGTGCAGCAGAGCGAGGAGAAGAGCAGGAGCCAGACTGCGGCGATTCCCAGAATGGTCTGGATTCCCAGAAGCACATAATCCCACGCCTTGATTTTCAACAAGGCACAGACAATGGTCAGGACAAGAAGCAGCACAGCAGCCACCATTGGCGAAAACCGCTCCTTCTTCGGCTGCCACACATCCGGCAGGACCTCCTCCGGCTCTCTGTCAATCACCGGCACACCGTCGACCGTGGCATGCGAAAGGATAAACGGCAAGTCAGCGGGAATGATGGTCTTCTGCTCATTGGTGCAGTTCAGGTGGTCAATGATTCCGTTGCAGATGAAGTGCATGAAGAAGGTCGTCCATCTATGCTCCTTCAGATGCTCGTAGGTGATCTCCCTGCGGGAAGCCCCCTCAAAAAAATCAGGCCACTGATTGAACTCAAGCCGCATCTCACCCGACTGTCCTTCGGTACGCGCCCCGTTGAGTCCTTCCTTCAGGAACATCAGCGTGCTCTGCGCACAGCCCCTGCGGATGTAGTCGAATTCCAGGTCCTGCCCTTCCATAAGGTGGTTGTCCAGGATGCGCCAGAGATTACGTTTGGCCTCAATGGGCAGGTTGAGCGCATATTCCCTTACTCCGCGGCCCTGGTTGCGGTAATCCTCCAGGTATTCATCTGGAGAAATAGCTATGAGCCCCATTTTCAGCTTTCCGGAAAGGAAAGTGAAAGGCTTCTGGAGAATATCCTCGGACGCGTAAGTGAACACATAGTCCAGATTGTGCTCGGGGCACTGAAGGTGGAGGGCGGCATGGCCGAGGCGGGAGTAGAGTGCGCCGCCGGGCTCGCTGATGAGAAGGGATGCGATGACGAAATCCTCGTCAAACTCCTGCTGGGAATCGGGTGAGGACTGCTGCTCAACGGCAGCCACCTGTTCCGAGGCGGCGGCACTTTCCTGTGCCGCCAGCGGCAACGATGCCGTAAGCAGCACAAGCAACAGCTTGATTACATCAGACAGTGTAAGTTTCCCCATCAGTTATCAACAGATCAGAATGCAGCAGCACATGAAGAGAAACCATCCGAGCAGACGGCCTGGACCATTATGGTCATCTCGAAATGGGCTCCTGTGACAGGTGTCGCCGTCGGCTTGGTGAACGAGTCAAACAGATTCGACGTGGTGGCCTGAGTGGCCACCGGACTGGTGTGATAGTAGAAACCGTCGGTTCCTACGGTCCATCCGGAGCCAAGAGTGAAGTCCCCGTCAC
>JAKSJH010000141.1 GCA_024398315.1 Bacteroidales bacterium | reverse complement strand
TCAGACCAAAAAGATTCATAAAAAATAAAGTTTACCATTTCAAAACAGCTTCTTATTCAAGAACAGCTTCCAACTCAGGATATGAAAAAAATGGTCGGCCGCCCTTCCGGACAGCCGACCATATTCATTGAAGCCAGATCAGGACTAGACATCGAGAAGGTTCTTGTAGCCCTCGCGGTAGTCGTACTTCTTGAGTGCGTTGGCCTCGTCGTCGTTCATGAACTTCTGGACGATAGGGTTCCAGACGAGCGGACGACCGAGCTCACCGGCGATGATACCGATGTTGCACATGGTGCAGGATGAGTGTCCGACCTCGACAGGAACGTTAGGGTCGATGCGTGACTTGACGGACTCGATGAAGACGCGGTGGTGTCCTGCGCGTGCCTCGAACGGTACGTCGTTGTCCTCTATCTTCATCTCGAACTTAGGGTCAGAAGCATAGAGCTCTCCACGGTGGACTGCGATCCAGCCCTTGTCTCCGTAGATCTTCACGCCCTGGCCATGCTCGTCGAACGTGGTCTCCTCGACCTCGACGCCGTTGTCATACTTGTAGGTGAGGTTCTTGTAGAAGCTGTATCCCGGAGGAATGATCTGGGTAGGGCCGCTGCCGTCCTTGCCGAGCATCCACTGCACGATGTCGAACATGTGGGCGCCCCAGTCGGTCATGTAGCCGCCACCGGTCTTCTTGTACCAGCGCCATGCACCCCAGCAGCCTTCGTGGCCGTTGTTGTCAAGAAGCGGGTCGATGTCAGGATAGTAGTAGATATAGTCATTCTCGGTGAGAGGTCCGAGCCACTTGTCCCAGTTGAGTCCTGCAGGAACCGGTTCCTTCTCACGAGGGCACTTGACAGGGAAAGGCTGGCCGTCCCAGCGGCCTACGAACGCCTCGACCTTGCGGATCTGTCCGAGCTCACCTTCGCGGGCCATGGTGGCGGCGTGGATGAATTCGCTGCTGGAACGCTGCTGGCTGCCGACCTGGAGGATGCGGCCGTACTTGCGGACTGCTTTCTGGAGCTGCTGTCCCTCATAGATGGTCAGTGTCATAGGTTTCTCAAGGTAGACATCCTTGCCGGCCTTGCAGGCTGCGATGGCGATCGCTGCATGCCAGTGGTCAGGTGTTGCGATGACAACAGCATCGATGTCCTCACGGGCGAGGAGCTGGTCGTAGTCCTCATAAAGATCAGGAGAACATTTCTTCATGCCCTTTTCCTGATAGTGACCGGTGACGATGTTGTTGAAGCGCTCGCGCTTGATGTCATAGACATCGCAGCCTGCGACAACCTGTACGTCTTCCATCTGGAGGAAACTGCTGAGAAGATAGGTTCCCTGCTGTCCGAGTCCGATGAAACCCATGCGGATCTTGTCATTCGCTGCGGTCTTCTTCTTGGCTGAAGGAGCAGCTGCAGCCATCATAGATGTCGGAATCATTGTACCGGCAAGTCCAAGAGCTGAAGTCTTGAGAAAATCACGTCTTTGCATAATAGAAAGATTATAAGTTTGTGTTATTTGAAACTGCGGTCAAAGTGTACCGGAGGCCCATAATCGCCTGCGGCGAACTGCAAGTCTTTCAAATGTAGGAATAAAATGGGAATATTCAAAACCCCGCAGGGCAGTTTTTGGCACCCCTGTCAGGAAGCGGAACTCAGATGCATCTCCAGGCGGTGCTCCCAGACAAGGGCTGCGGCGGCGAGCAGTCTGACCGACAGCATGATCCACCAGACCCCCCCGATGGCTGTCATCAGAGTCAGGTCCTCGACGTTGCTGTGGTTGACGCAGATGTGGCTGTCCAGAAGTTTGACATCCCTGTCGGAGAGACGTCCGCGGCCGATTTCATCCAGCATCACGGCCGCCCCGTAGCCGAGTCCCACGACATTGGCGACAAGCCAGAGGAAGGTCGTGTTGGATGGCAGGCCGAAGACTTTCATCAGGGGCGTGAAGACCTTTGCGATCTTGTCCATGATGCCGTATTCAGTCAGAAGGCGCTGAAGGAAGTTAAGACTGAATATGACCGTGACCATCAAGGCGACAAGCTTCAATGTGGAGACCGCCCACTGCCAGAGAGTGGTGCCAAGCGGAAGAGTCCATTTCTGAGCGGCGGCATCGACCATCTGCGCCGAGGTACCCGGAAGGAACCAGTTCAGCAGCAGTCCAAGCACCAGTGCGGACAAGGTCCTCACCACCACCATCCGCGTTCCCGATGCACCGGTCTTCTTCTGAACTGCAGTCTCCAGCACCATCGAATGGGAGCAGAGCACCATCGTGGCGATTATTGTCGTGGCACGCCAGTCAAGGCCCAGTGAAGTTATGACGGCGATCGCCGAGTAGCAGTTGACGAAGTAGCCGGAAAGATATGCCAGGGCCGCAGATCCCGGAAGCCCGAAGTACTTGAATACAGGGCTGATGATTTCCGAAATCCACGGAAGGATGTTGAAGTACTTCAGGAGCATCATGGCGAATGACACCCCGACGGTGATCTTCACCATCCAGACGCACGTCCTGACCGTACCCGGTATCATGTCCTTCAAGGACTGCTTGAACCTCTCTGCTGCCTCTTTGTCCATCTCGACAATGTTTGACTCAGCGAAATTATCAAAGATTCTCCGACTGTGCAACAGAATGACAGGAAACTGTCTTCAGAACCTCACTCCGGGATGTTCAGGCAAGATCGGTTACATCCGTAAGATAACAGGTGTTAGAGAATAAAAAAATAATCGTATCTTTGTACCGGTCCAACCATCCAGCAATGATGAATATCCAGATATGGAAATGACAGACAAGCATTTGCCCGCCGGCCCCGGTGACAGCGTCCCTGCAAGGTTCAGGTTCAACACCATCGCTCTTTTCACAAAAGACAATGGGCGGATTGTGGATTTCTACACCAGAACGTTCGGATTTTCAACGGATTGGGACGGAGTACAGCCCAATGTTGAAATGACGCTTGACGGAATGCGCATCCTCCTGTTTCCACGTAAGGAATTCGAGAAGATGGTCTCAAGAAAGTTCTCCTTCCCGGACAGCATCAACGGCACGATGGAGATTTCACTGGACGTCCCTAAGTTCTCCGACGTCGACAAGGAATTCCGGAACGCAGTCGGCATGGGTGCCGAACCTGTTCTTGTCCCGACAACGGAGCCATGGGGGCAGCGCACATGCTATGTTGCAGACCCTGAGGGCAATCTTATAGAAATCTCATCTTTCGAGAAATGAATATGCACACAATTGAAACCAAGAGGCTCATTCTGAGGCCATGGCTTGAATCGGACGCAGAAGCGCTTTTCAAATATGCTTCGGATCCTGATGTGGGCCCAAGAGCGGGCTGGCCTCCCCACAAGTCGGTGGAGGAAAGTCTCGAAATCATAAAGAACGTGTTCAGCAGTGAAGGGATGTGGGCGGTGGAGCTGAAAGGAACTTCAGAGGCAATAGGCTGCGTGGGCTATCTTCCGGCATCCTTCTCGAACCTGGACATTGCAGAAGACCAGTGCGAGGTGGGCTACTGGATAGCGAAGCCGTTCTGGGGTAGAGGAATATGTACGGAGGCTCTCCGGGCAGTGGTTGAATACTGCTTCAATGTCAAGGGCTTCTCTGTCCTCTGGGGAGATTACTTTCCAGAGAATCCGGCTTCAGGCAAAGTGATGGAGAAATGCGGGTTTGTCGACACCGGCAAGGAACAGATCTGCCCGTCTCTCGAAACAGGCGCCGACAAGCCTGTAAGAGTGATGAGACTTGATTACGCGATATGAGAAGGATCCGGATGACGCTTCTTGCCGTGACCGCCCTGGTCTTCTCGTCCTGCCGTGACGGGAATGACTGCGGGCTTTGCATGATTTCATCGGAAGATACCGTCAGTGTCAACGGCAGCAGGACTTTTCCGATGCACAGCGTCGTTAAGTTCCCCCAGGCGCTCTATGTCGCCGACTATCTGAGCAGGAACGGAGTCTCTCCCGATTCGGCAGTAGTGGTCCGGAAAGCCGATTTGATGCAGGACACATGGTCGCCGATGCTTGAGATGATGGACACGGAGAAGGAATTCTCTTTCATCGAACTGCTGAAGCTCTCGCTGGCGGCAAGCGACAACAATGCCTGTGACCTTCTGTTTGAATTGTGCGGTATGCCACAGGATGTTGATTCCTTCATCAAGGGACTCGGGTTCAAGGACATCGACATTTCTGTCACGGAAAGGCAGATGCACGGAAACATCTCCCTGGCATCATTGAACAGCTGCACCCCGGAGGAAATGTCGCGGCTGCTCCTGTGGTTCCATGAACATAAGGATGACAATTCATATTACCAAGGAATATGGGATATCATGGCGTCCTGCGAAACAGGTGCGGACAGGATTCCAGCCGCCTTCGGCAGCGATTGCAGAATCATGCACAAGACGGGCACGGGGTTCGCTCCCGAGGGTGTCCTTCCACCGATGAACGATGCCGGCATCGTGATCCGCCCGGATGGCCGTGTCCTTGCCGTCTCTGTCTTCATCCCGCATCCGGTTTCCGCCTCTGAACTCTCCGAGACAGTGAAGAAGAACCTGGAACATTTTTTGTAACTTTGCCAGCAGCGGATTTTCATTTTCCGCTGGCGGATGTCGTACATCAAACAACTTGCAATAAACCGCTTATGAAAAAGATTCCGTTCCTTCTGCTCATCTTCATATGCACATTCCTGGGGTCATTCCAGGGATTCGGACAGACAAAGATCATAAAGGGCGGCAACCTGTACGGCGAGGTGCTTTACAACTTCGACGGCACGGCCCTCCGCCCAGGCAGCAGCAGATATTCAGAGATCCTCTACAACTGGGACGGAGAAGTCATCCGGAAAGGTTCCAGCAAATATTCAGAAGTCCTGTACAACTTTGACGGAACCTGCTTCCGCCAGGGAGCAAGCCGTTACGGGAAAGTGCTGTACAACTGGGACGGCCGCTGCATCCGCAAGGGTGAAAGCAAGTACGGAGAGGTTCTGTACAATTTCGACGGCCAGTACGTCAGACCGGGGAACAGCAGATATTCGGAAAAGCTTCTGACGATATCCGGCAAACTCCCCGCCGGGATCCTCATCTTCCTCCTGATGTAGATGGAAAGAGACCCGGTCAAAGACTGACCAAGTCCCTCTTGAATCTTCCCAAGCATAGATGAAATGAAACTTCCTGCTGCCGCTTTGGCTATTGTCATATCGCTGTGTAATATGATTCAGGCTTCCGCCCAGAACAACGACACGGTTTCATGGTCAGTTGCGCCTTCTTTGAACAGCGGCATTTTCGGAATCACAGACCGTTCGATTTCGCCTCTGGAATACTGGGGGCCCATTTCCGGCATCAGCATTCTGGCGACTGCCGAAACCGACAGAAGCAGATTCATCATTGAGGCAGACGGTTCCTATGGATGGCCCGGGAACGACTATCACCGGGACAGCAAATCCATGCGCGAGATATATTCGAGCATTGAGCTGGGGTATGACAGATGCATATTCTCCAATGGCAGCATATCCGTCAGAGCAGGAGGTTCAGCGGGGGCCATTATGAACGGGTATGTCAATCTTCTGTTCATCCGGAACAATGTGACTTATGCTTTTGACGCCAGAGCCCGGCTGTCCGCTGAAATCATGATGTCAAGCGGCCGGTCTCTGTTCATTGAGGAACGGCTGCCTGTAATATCATATATGTCCGACGTCAGGAATTACATGTATGGCATACCTCCATCACGTCCTGACTTTTCGTTGGCCGCCTTCCCGGGGAATGACTTGAACATGGGATTCAGACATGAGTTCTCCGGAGGAGACATCATCCAGTTTTCCATCCGCCATAAGTACTATGCCTCAAGGCAATGCATCTCACAGCGGTTCAGGATAAGAAGTCTTGAACTATGCGCAGCATACTGTTTCCGAATCAGACACGGCAGATAGCATGAACAGTTTCAAGCACATATTGGTAACAGTCCTGATTTCTGCCGTCTTGTCCTCATGCAGCGGTACGTTCCCTGACAAGAAAGACTGCACACCTGTCGGGATATTCGATGAATTGTGGAACACCGTGAATGAGAGATACGTCTGCTTTCCGAACAAGGACATCGATTGGTATGCAGCATATGATGAATACAGAGGGCGCATCACCGGGGAAACTGATGACAGTCAGTTGTTTTCAACATTATGCCAGATGCTTGGAGAGCTCAAGGACGGCCATGTTTCGCTGACAGACGGACATAGGACATGGTCTGGCCACCGGCCGGATTCAGTCGGGAACGTTTCTCACTATGTCGTATTCGAATACCTTGGAGGGGCTGGTTGCAGAATGGCCGGAGGCCTGTACTACAACAAAATCAAAAATGGAAAGATTGGCTTGATCAGATATGACAGCTTTATGGATGACATATCCTATGATGACCTTGATGAAGCATTTGAATTCTGCAAGGACTGTTACGGAATCATTTTCGACATCCGGAGCAATTACGGGGGAATGGCGGAGAACGAGCTGAAGGTCATTGACTATCTCCCATGCAAAGATGCCATATACAAAACACTGGTACGCCACAACGACAGCCATACGGATTTCATCCCTTCAGGTACAATGTACAAGCCTGGCATTGCTGACAGAAAGAAAGTATGGAACAAACCTTTTGTCGTTCTGATTGACAACAAATCGTACAGTGCTTCATCCGTATTCGCTCTTTCTGCGATGAATTGCGAGAATGTCTGCATAATGGGCGTGAAAACAGCAGGAGGAACGAGCTTCCCTTACAAATACGAATTGTCCAACGGCTGGATATTCAGTCTTCCGTCCATAAAGATATTGTCTTCAGACGGGATGGATTACGAGTGCGGTGTCCCACCGGATATAGAGATCGAACTGGACTGGGAGCAGACAAAGGACAATAAAGACAACATCATCGACGCCGCCTGCGATTATATCCTCGTTTCCCGATAATATGTCATCCTGAGCCTGCCTCAGAATCTCCTGCCAGCGGCGATGGATTTCGGGATGTCGCCAAGGCTTCATCACTTTGTCCAACCATGTAAAGGCGCGGCCTCAACGTCATGCCGGACGTATTAGCGTCATGCCGGACGTATTAGCGTCATGCCGGACGTTATCCGGCATCTCCACACTGAGGATGAGACCCTGAATTGCCGATGCAGAACTTTTCTGCTCTCCCTGCCGCAGCACTGACGGTCCAGGCCGTAGTGACTGTGGACAACG
>JAKSJH010000140.1 GCA_024398315.1 Bacteroidales bacterium | reverse complement strand
CGTTGCTGGTGTTCTGGAACTTCACGTCAGATTTAGCATTGGCAGTGCAAGTCTCCGAAATGGCGACACGGACGCTTCCCGTCAGGTCAATCTTGTAGACATAGAAATAACCCGCATCCCAGGTTCCGTTGAAGTCGAAAACAGGACTTGTGGTTGAAGAAGGGGTGCCCGTGTATGTGAAAGTGACCTTCAATTTGGAATCAGTTCGCGTCTGCGGAATCATGATGAAGGTCTTGCTGTCAGACGGTTTGAAGAGGCTGGAACCGGACGGTATGTCCAATGAAGCATCATTGGCTTCATAAGTCTGTGAGAAACTTACAGACGAACTGCCTGTCAAGTCATGAGCGAAACTGATGTTCGGACTGCCGGCAGCGGGCTGGTTGCCCGTGGCGGTTATCTCGCATTCTGTTGAATTCTTGATGTTCTGCAGCTCTATATTGCTGATGCGGTAGTCTTCGGAAAGAGATTCTTTCTCAAGGAACTGGACAGAGCTCAGGGCATGGTAGAACCAGATGTTGACATTCTCGTCAGAGGCACCGCTGGTGGAACTCTGAGACTGTAACGTTCCGTAATCATCACCGTCGTCATGGTACTTTCTTGTCTCTTCGCTATATGCGAAAAGCAGATCCTCCTGCTGGCTGACATCGGATTTCACCGTGTACTCGAACGAAGCCTTCCTGGAATCTGATGCGCTCCTGACCGGCTGCTTGATGTTGTAGCTCCAGAAGGTCATCGGGACATTGTTGAGCCAGTATAATTCACCACCAGTTCCTTCCCTGGCCGGGCCGGTCGTCTTATCAAGGCTCCATCCGGCGGCGTTGCTACCGGAACAGCCAGCCGTGAAGTACAGGCCGGCCGCATTTGGCTGGGTCAACGAACCAGGATCACCGTCCTTTATGGTATTGTCATGCCACTGACCCTCAGCATAGGCATCGATGTTGAAATCGCGAAGAGTCTCTGTCGTAACGACCTCTCCCCTGGTATTGCAAGCATCCGACAGAGGGCCATCGTTCTCATAGACCATCTCGACAAGGTCGAATCCGTCCGCAGACGAGACCACCCTTTGGGAAACCAGTTTCCCGGAAAGACCGGCATCCTCCTGTGATGCTCTTGTTTCTACAGACTTCACTACCGGGACGATTCTCGAGACGGAGCCTGGCTTCCTTAAAGGATCCTTCTCGCACGATACGGAAAGGACCATGGCAGAGGCCAGAGCTGCACATGAAGCAAAGCGGAACAATTTACAATTCATAGTTTGTCTTTATGCCGAAAAAGTATTACCTATAAATCACAAATTTAATGATTTATTTCAAAAAAATGCTGAATATCTACAATTTAAGAAAGCAATCCGGCAAATATTCAGTATTTTTGAAGAACATCATCTGACACGAATATGGACAGAAGGAATTTCCTGAAGACAACTGCATTCGGAGCGGCTCTTGCCGGACTGGGCGCCCTGCCTGGCTGCGGAGTCATAAAAGTCCGGAAGCATTTCGACATCATCATCACGGGCGGAGACATCTACGACGGCAGCGGGAAGCCATGCTTCCACGGCGACATCGGCATAAAAGACGGAGTCATCAAGGCCATAGGACACAACCTGGGATATTCAGCGGACTGGATAGTCAATGCGGAAGGGCTGGCGGTGTCCCCGGGGTTCATCGACATCCATTCCCACACGGACACCAATCTCTTCCTTGCACCGAAAGGCGAAAGCCGCATATTCCAGGGCATAACCACAGAAGTGGGAGGCAACTGCGGAGACGCCCCGTTCGTCTTCTCCGACACCGCTTGGGAGAAACGCTCCAAAGGAACCGTCCTGGGCCATAAGGCATGGCGCGACGTGGACGGATTCTTTTCTGAGCTGCGGACACAGCAGATCGGCATCAACTACACCAGCCTCGTAGGGCACGGTGACCTCCGCAGGGCCGTAGTGGGTCCGTACAACGTCAAAGCGACAGACGAGCAGGTTGCCCGGATGTGCGATATTCTCGACTATGAACTGGGACTGGGTGCGGCAGGTCTTTCTTTCGGACTTGAATATGCTCCCGGATGCTACTGCGACACTCGCGAGATGGTCGAACTGTGCAAGGTGGTAGCCAGACATGACAAGCTCTACAGCATCCACATGCGCAACGAGGACGCTTTTGTGCTGGAAGCCATCGACGAGGCGGTGGAAGCGGCAAGGCAGTCCGGCGCAAGACTCGAAATCAGTCATCTGAAGGCTCAGAACCCGGCCAACTTCGACAAACTTCCGGCCATGCTGGCCAAGATAGACGCCGCCCATGCGGAAGGGATAGACATAGCATTTGACAGGTATCCCTACACGGCATTCTCAACCTCGCTCAAGACAATGGTGCCAAGCGAGTTACGTGATGGGACCAACGAGGACATAATGAAGCGGCTCAAGGATCCCGGCACGGCCTCGCAGATAGCCCGGCACATACGTTCGAGACTTGCAGCATACGGCGGCGCCGACAAGGTGGTGATTGCAGAATGCAGGAATGCGGACAACAAAGCATTCTCCGGAAAGAGCATAGCCGAATGCTGCAGGATTTCAGGAATGGAGGAGGGAGAGATGGTGGTCCATCTGCTGATCTCCGAGAATCTCTCCGTCAACCAGGCCACATTCGCGATGGATGAGGGCAATCTGAAGACACTGTATTCGCATCCTCTGTCGATGCCGGGGTCGGACGGGGCAGTATATTCCCCGGAAGGTCCTCTGTCAGAATCGCTTCCACACCCAAGAGCCTATGGCACCTTCCCTCGTTTTCTTGGAAAGTACTGCCGCGAAGAGAAAGCGGTCGATCTTCCGGAAGCCGTCAGGAAATGCACCGGCCTCCCGGCCTCCCGCCTGAAACTGAAGGACAGAGGCTTGCTCATGCCGGGCTATGCGGCTGACATCACGGTGTTCAACCCACAGACAATCATAGATAAAGCGACCTTCGCCGACCCTCACGTCTTCGCAGAAGGCATCACACACGTCATAGTCAACGGAGTCCCTGCAATACGTCACGGAGAACACACGGGGAAACTGGCCGGCACGACATTGTAGCCGGACGGCAGGCCTGATATTCACAACTTATCATCATGGACAGAAGATCATTCATGAAAGCATCCCTGTTCTCGGCAGGTCTGGCCTGGATGGGAGACTGGGAGGAAGCATTCGCCCTCGGAACCTCAAGTCCCAAGGTCGGAAAACCTTGGAAGGGATGGAAGAAAGGGCAGTTCCAGATTCATTTCATCTACACAGGCGTGTCCGAGGCCATGTTATGGATATTCCCGGACGGGACGACGATGCTGCTTGACTGCGGCGACCACAATGCCATCGGCCGCGGGGAACTTGCAGTCCCGGTGCTTCCGAACTCCAAGCGCCACGCCGGAGAATGGATAGCCAGATATGTCCGGAGAGTCAACCCCAACGGCAACGAGATCGACTACATGAT
This sequence comes from Bacteroidales bacterium, assembly GCA_024398315.1. Taxonomy (GTDB): domain Bacteria; phylum Bacteroidota; class Bacteroidia; order Bacteroidales; family UBA932; genus Cryptobacteroides. The sequence goes on along the minus strand of JAKSJH010000140.1, from coordinate 3,745 downwards.
GCTGTCCCACTATCACAGCGACCATGCTGGATGCGAAGGATTCTTTGCGTCTGAGGAGCAACGGGACGGACAGTCCTACAGGCTCAGCGGCTTCTCCCAGTTCACGGAGACAATCCGCATCAGGAAGGCCTTCGACCGGGCCTGGCCGGGTTTCGACGACCCGCTCCCGATGCCTGATGAATATGATTCCGGAATCATCCCTCACATGAGGAAATTCTACGCCTACGAGCAGAAGCACCACGGTCTCGAGGTCGAGAAGTTCCAGGTGGGTGCCGTGGACCAGGTCAGGATGCTTCACAATCCGTCAGCCTTCAAGGACTTTTCGATCAGGAACATCTGCGCCAACGGACGTATCTGCGGCAAGGACGGCAATGTGCGCGACCTCTACGCCGGAAGGATAGCCGCTGAAAAGCCGGCGATGGTCAACGAGAACGGAATGAGCCTCGGGATGATTGTCAGCTACGGTGACTTCAAGTTCTACACGGCCGGTGACTTTTCTGACAGCTGGAAACTCCCGGATGGTTCTGTCTTCGAAATCGAGGATGCCCTGGCTGATGTCGTCGAGAATGTGAACGTTGCGAAAGTGAACCACCACGGCCACTATTCGATGCCGGAAAAACTTGTCTCCGCCCTGCGCGCGCAGGTCTACGTAAGCTGCGTCTGGGACCAGCTGCACAACGTCAGTCCGGTGATGGACCGCCTCGCCGACAAGAGCATCTACCCGGGCGACCGCATCATCTGCCCTGGCATAATGCCTGCGGAACGCCGGCTTGAGGACAAGGGCAAGGCCTGGCTCGACGATGTCGCAGAGGCCTCCTTTGAAGGCGGCCACATCGTCCTTAACGTAGAGAAGGGCGGTAAGGAATATTCAATCACCTACCTGACGGCCGATGACGAATCGATGACCGTCCGCAGCGTGATGGACTTCAGGGCCTAGGGTCATATCTTCCCGCAGGCCATCTCTTCCTTCTTGAGATACGGCCATCCGCCTTCATCCCAATACACCTGCTGGAGGTTCATCGGACGATGGATATAGCCGCGGGAAAGTCTGTCGGCACGGTAGTCTCCATGATGCACATGATAGATCATGTAGGTGCTGCCGTCAGGGCGTGTGAATATCTCGCCATTGTGTCCCGGTCCATAGAACTCGTCGTAGGGGCTGGATGACAGGATGACTTCGGCGAAGCCGTCCGCCATGTCCTTCCCGTCCCTGGTCAGATACGGTCCCTCAGGATTGCGGCTTCTGCCAACAACTATGGCATAGGAATAGTCATTGTACCGTCCGGAACTGGCAAAAAGGTACCACCATCCGTCCCTCTTATGGACATAGCTGCCCTCGAACACAGTCAGCCTCTCGCCGTCCTCCGACATCTTGCGGCCGGCGATATGCTTGTACACGGCACCTTCCTTCAAGGCAAGTCCGTCCGGTGTCAGTTCTACGATATGGATCCCGCCGACACTGCCGAACACAAGCCAGGTCTTCCCTGTCTCCGGATCGGTGAACGCATACGGATCGATTGTGTCATCGATACCGGTCACCAGACCGTCTGTGATGATCCCCTTGAATTCGTACGGTCCCGTCACCCGGTCGGATGAGACGACCGCAATCCTGGAATCAGAACAGCTGCTCCTGATGGAGAGGTACAACAGATATTTGCCGCCTATGGCTGCGAACTGCGGCGCCCAGCAGCTGGAGCCGTACTTCTTCAATGCCGCCAGAGTCTTTTCAGAGAAGGGATGGATGTCAGTTTCCTCCCAATGAACGAGATCCCGGCTTTTGAGGAATGCCGGATTCCACCCGGTCGCACAACAGAAATAGCAATGATCTTCTTCGCTGTAGATGGCTGTCGGATCAGGACGGTCCTCGGGCCAGACAGGATTGGCAAAAGGCATTCTATTACTGACGCAGGACGAAACCGCAGCCACGCAAAGAGCAAGGATCATCAGACGTTTCATACATTCAATAAATTGGTTCAGATGTAAATATAAGCATATTCCAAGTATATTCTATGACATGATATTTCTTTATATTTGCAAAACACAAACAAACCATCATCATGAAACTTATTCACTATGCTGCCGCTGCCGCAGCTTCACTGCTTCTTCTCTCAGGATGCGCCGGTGCCCCTGAAACCAAGGACCTTTTCAACGGCACTGACCTCACCGGGTGGAATCTTTGCGTGGAAGGTGACGGAATCCCTGCCACCGATGTGTTCAAAGTCGAGAACGGTGAGATCCATATTTCCGGTGTCCCGTTCGGCTACATGTACACCGACGGTGTCTACAAGAACTACGAACTTGATGTTGAGTGGAGCTGGTTCGACGAACCGATGAACAGTGGAATATTCCTCATAGTGAATGACTTGACCGTTCCGTTCCCAAAGACCGTCGAATGCCAGCTGCACGGAGGTGACGCCGGCGACTTCGTCCTTCTCGGCGGCGCGATGCTGAAGGAATATCAGATACCAGAGGAGGGACTGCCGCAGTTCCCGAAGATGGTGAAGAAGGAAGCTTCCAGCGAGAATCCTGTCGGCGAGTGGAACCATGCTCACATCATCGTTGTGGACGGGCACATCACGGTCTATGTCAATGACGTCCTTCAGAACGAGGGGACCAATGAAGTCAAGGAAGGCAGGATCGCTCTCCAGTCCGAAGGCGGCCCGATCCGCTTCCGTTCCGTGAAGATCAAGGAACTCGACTGATCAGGCTGATTTCCTAAGCACCTAACTCTCTGTTATTTACAAACCATCCCCTGCACTTTGGTCCACGTGCAAAACCCTGTGTTTGAATAAATGAAAAAGGAATCATCGGGAAAAGCATGTGTTCGTCCGCAATCCAGAATACCGGAAAATCATCGGCACACCTGAACATCGATTTACGCAGTCTTACGCCCGTAACCTCAGATTCTCGCTTACGTTACGTGCTCCGAAACCGGTGTGATCGCCGTTCTATGGCACTGCAGGGCATATTTCTTTGTCAAGGGCGCACGTAACCTGCCCCGCATTTTGGAGGTTACGTGCAAAGCGTCCCTCCGTGACTACCACAGAAGCCAGAAAGCCATTTCTGCATCTCAGAAGCTGTTTTGAAATGGTTCACAAAATTTGTTATAGAAGATTTTTGAGGATGAATTTTCTCTTGAAGAAGGAGCATAGCAGTAGCTATGTGACTGATGAAAGAGGAAATTCAGACCAAAAAGATTCATAAGAAATACAGTTTACCATTTCAAAACAGCTTCTCAATGCCTTTCTGACAAAGAATCGGAGCGACAAAAGGTTTCAGCGCTCCCGAAACCGTACTTTTACTGCGAAACCGGAGCAGTCAAACGATTCAGTGCTCCCGAAACTGTACTTTTACTGTGAAACAGGAGCAGTTGAACGATTCAGTGCTCCCGGTGCGGATCAATGTCCATCAAAGCCAAGGTGGGGTCTCAGCGTCATGCCGGACACCTCAACGTCATGCCGGACGTGATCCGGCATCCCATACACGCTGTGGATGAGACCCTGAATCAAGTTCAGGGTGGACGGAGGCATCTGTGGACGGCACGTCAATGACTGATGAGAATTTTATGCTTAAACACATCTTTTTCCCCGTGACCACAAGAAAACCCGAAGCGGATGCTTAGGGCACCGGCGCTTCTGCGACGGCGGGGTATAATAGGGGCAGAGCCCCTAGGCGTGGTAGTCCCAGAGGGACCACAAGAAAACCCGAAGCGGATGCTTAGGGCACCGGCGCTTCTGCGACGGCG
>JAKSJH010000014.1 GCA_024398315.1 Bacteroidales bacterium | reverse complement strand
TGTTGAGTCCGCAGTAGTCGCCGCTGATCTGCTCCTTCCATTCCTGGCCGAAGGCTGTGGTGCCGCGACGGTTAGGAAGGATCACGATGTAGCCCTGCTGTGCCATCAGGCGGTAGCACCAGCGGTAGCTCCAGTCCTGGCTGTTCGTGCCCTGAGGACCGCCCAGGACAATCTCGACTGCCGGATAGACCTTGTTCTCGTCGAACTTCGGAGGATAGACGACCCAGCACTGCATCTGCTTCCCGTCGACAGTCTCGACGTAGACGCTCTCCGAGGTCGGTGTGTCGAGCTGGTCGAAGATCCGCTTGTTCTCATCCGTGATCTGGCTCCAGGTCGCGGCGGCATCGCCCTTGACATCGACTTTGATGAGCTCGACAGGACGGTTGAGGCAGTAGTTGCTGGCATAGAGAACAGTGCCTTCGGAACCCTCGGAGATGGCGAACGGACTGAAGAAATCGAAGGGCTCGTCGTTTCCTGTGATCTGGCAGAGGCTGTCCTCCAGGGTCACTGAATATATCTTCTGCGTCCCGTTGTCGAGTGAGCTGAAGTAGAGCATGCCGCTGTCCGCTGTCCAGACAAGCCCGCTCTTGTCGCGGTCGAACCCTGCTGCGAGCTCTCTCGGTGCGGATGCTTCAAGACCGAAGTTCTGGCCGTCTTCCTCTGCTTCCATCCAGTTGATGTCGCTTACCATGATTCTCTGAGCGTCAGCCTCATAGCCGTCCCTCGCCATCGAGATCCATGCAATGTGCTTCCCGTCCGGGCTCCAGACCGGGTCTGTGTCGTAGCCACCGTCTCCCTTGAGGGTAACTGTCTGTCCAGTGAGGATGTCATAGATGAATATTCCGCAGTTCGTGCTGAAGGCATATTCCTTGCCCATGTGCTTGCGGCATGAGAATACTATGTGGCGGGAGTCGGGAGCCCAGTCGAGCTGCTCCGCTCCTCCGAACGGTTCGGTCGGGAGTTCGTAAGGCTCTTCGCCGAGAAGGTCCAGGGATCTCTCCGGAACTATGGTTCCGTTGCAGAGGGTTGAGACATAGGTCCTCGGGGTTTCGGTCACCCAGTGGTCCCAGTGGCGGTACATCAGGTCTTCTGTGACATAGGCCTGGGCCTTGTCGAGAGCCGGGTCGGTGTCCGCAGGCTGGACCACCTTCTTGTTCTTGATGGTGCTGATGAAGAGGACCTGGTTCTGGTCCGGCGAGAGCTTGAATTCGCTTATTCCGGCAGGGATGTCGCTGAGGCACACCTTCTTGCCGAGCTTGCTGCCTGTCAGCGGCGCCTTCCAGATCTGGCCCTTCTGTAGGAAGAAGATCTCCTTGCCGTCAGCGGACCAGCGGGCGTTGCTGACGCTGCTGGCGTAGCGGGTGAGCTGGACCTTGCCGCTTCCGTCCGCATTGCAGAGGAAAAGATTGCGGCATGAGGAGTTCTTACCAATGTCCGTGTAGCTTACTCCGTAGAGTATCCTGGAACCGTCCGGGGACATCTGCGGGTCTGAAAGTCTGCCGAGGGAGAGCAGGGTCTCCGGTGTCATCACTCCATCCTCGATGGTGATGTCGGAAGGTCCGATGTAACCTTCCTCCTTTGTCTGTGTGCAACCGATCATTGTCAGAATTGCGGCCGCAGCCGCGGCCATTGTTGTCTTTTTCATATTTCTTTTGATTCGTATTTGTCAGACGCTTTCTTCAGCCGTTCCGCTACGGCTTGCCTTACTTCTTCAGGCTCAAGTACTTCCAGGCTGCCGGCATGGCTGCAGAACTGCATGGTCAGGTCCTCGTTGGGGATGACTCTGATCCTGAACGTCCTGCTTCCGTCCTCCTGTATGTCCGGCTCCTCTTCCTGGGACCAGTGGAGCGGAAGGTCCCTGAGGTACCTGGCTTCCTTCGCCGTCACCCGGAAGCGGATGGCCGCAGGCTTCTCGCCAGGCTTCGGGAAGAATATTCCGTAGCTTTCGCTGAACAGTTCCTCGACGTCGAAGCCTTTCGGAAGCTTGAATGTCCTGTCGGTCTCCCTGAGCGAGACAATCCTGTCCATGCCGTAGACTCTCCATGCCGACCTGTCCGTGTTCGGGGTCTTCTCCGATTCCGCCCTCTCGCGGCAGAAGCCGATGAGGTACCATCTCCTTTCATGCTCCTTGACTGCGAACGGCTGGACATGGAGGATGTCGGTGCTGTCGGACTTGTATTTCGAATATGCGATCTCAACCTCGCGGTTCTCCTCCATCGCCTGCATGAGCGAGGTCAGATGCTTCTCTCCGGACGGGACTGCCTCCAGCGAGACCCTGCCGGAAAGCCTTTCCTTTCCCATTGTCAGCAGGCTTCCTACGGTGAAGGAACTGATCATCCATCTGAGGCTTTCGTCGTCGTCCAGCGCATCCTCGCTGTAGGGAATGTAGTAGCGGTTGGTGCTGCGGTTGCACTCGATGCTGATCCCGAAGACGTCGAGAACGGCCGACCTGTGGTTGTTGAAAGACCTTCTTGAATATGTCTGCGAGAACCTGCGGGAGTATTTTCCGCAGATCTCCTCGATGGACAGACCGCGCTCTCCTGAGGCGGAGAGGGTCTGGATCAGCCAGATGTATTTGGTGATTAGTTCTGAAACCATTCGGTCTTTGTGCTTTGTTCCGGCACATCAAAGTTAGCAAGAACTTTTGTGTTTCCCAAAGCCCGCCTTTTTTGTATATTTGCAGAAATGGACGGAACGAGGCCAAAGATATTCCTTTACACGGACGGAGCTGCCAGCGGCAACCCCGGTCCCGGCGGCTATGGCGTTGTCCTCAAGTGCGCCGGCCTCACCAAGGAGCTCAGCGGAGGCTTCGCTCTGACCACCAACAACAGGATGGAGCTCCTGGCCGTGATCAAGGGCCTTGAACAGATCCGATGGACCCATGCCGACGTGGAGGTATATTCAGATTCCTCCTATGTCGTGAAGGCTGTCAACGAAGGCTGGCTTGTCTCCTGGGAGAGGAAAGGGTGGAAGAAGGTCAAGAACCCCGATCTCTGGCAGCGTTTCCTTGCTGTCTACAGGCTCCACAACGTGTCTTTCCACTGGCTGAAAGGTCATGCCGGGCATCCGGAGAACGAGAGGTGCGACGCCCTGGCCGTGGCCGCCGGAGCGGGTGCTGTGGCCGCCGGAGCGGTGCTTCCTGACGATGCCGGTTACCTTCTGTCGAGGACTTCCGGGGAAGATGGGGGAATCTTCGGTTAATTTTTTATAAATTTGTAGATAATAACTCAAGCAATTGATATGGCAGACAGATACAACAGAAAGCCGGTCGTAGGCATCACGCAGGGCGACGGCAACGGAATAGGCTACGAAGTGATAATCAAGTCGCTTGCGGATTCAAGAATCCTTGAATCTTTCACTCCGGTGATCTACGGATCGTCCAAGGTGTTCGGATTCTACCGCAAGTCCATCAGGGACATCGAACAGATGGACACTTATGTCATCCAGAACGCCAGGGACGCCAGACCGAAGAGAATCAACATCGTGAACTGCCTTCCGGACAATGTCTATGTCGAGCCCGGCCAGTCGACTCCGGATTCGGCGAAGTCCGCCATACGCGCCCTTGAATGCGCCGTCAGCGACATCAAGAACGGGGACATCGACGTCCTTGTCACCGCCCCTATCAACAAGAAGGCTATGGCTGACCAGGGATTCAGCACTCCTGGCCACACCGAGTATCTCCAGAACGAGTTCGGGGCTTCCGACGTGCTGATGTTCATGGTCTCCGACAGGCTCAGGATAAGCGTCGTGACCGGCCATGTGCGTCTGAGCGAAGTGCCTTCTCTCATCACCAAGGACAAGATCCTCGGCAAGCTCAGGCTCATGTGCGCATCCTTGAAGAGGGACTTCGGCATCGTCGAGCCAAAGATTGCAGTGCTCGGCCTCAATCCTCACTGCGGTGACGGCGGCCTTCTCGGTGACGAGGAGCTCAACGTGATCATCCCGGCGATAAAGGCGGCGAACGATGAGGGGATCATGGCTTTCGGACCATATTCACCTGACGGCTTCTTCGGAACCGGCCAGTACGCCAAGTTCGACGCCACGCTCGCCATGTACCACGACCAGGGCCTTGCTCCGTTCAAGTCCATCGCATTTGAGTCAGGAGTGAACTTCACGGCCGGTCTGCCGGTTGTCAGGACTTCTCCGGACCACGGCACAGCCTTCGAGATGGCCGGAAAGGACAAGGCCGACCCGCAGTCGATGAAGTCAGCCATCTACGAGGCCATCGACATATTCAAGAAAAGGCTTGCCTTTGACGCTCTGGAAGAGGGCAAGCTGCGCAAGTAGTTATCCTTACGGTAATTATGAGATCTTGCTGAAGTCGCGGATGTCGTATTTCTCGTCCCACAATTCCAGCAGGACCGGTCTGTTCTCCTCTTTCGACAGGGTCGGGTCCTGTGCCAGGACGTGCTCTGCATAGCTTCTGGCATCGGAGAGGATGCTTCCGTCATGGGCCAGTGAAGCGATCCTGAGGCTGACCGGAAGACCGCTCTGCTGGGTCCCTTCGAGGTCGCCGGGACCGCGCATCTTCATGTCGGCTTCCGCCAGGTCGAAGCCGTTCTCCGTGGCGCACATCAGGTCCAGCCTTTTCCGGGACTCCTTCGAGACCTTGTCTCCGTGCATCAGGACGCAGAAGGATTCGTCGGAACCTCTTCCGACGCGTCCCCTGAGCTGGTGGAGCTGTGCGAGCCCGAACCTTTCGGCGCTCTCGATGACGATGACCGTGGCGTTAGGCACGTCGACTCCCACTTCAATGACAGTCGTCGAGACGAGGATGTCGGCCCTGCCTGCCGCGAACGCGTCCATGTTGAACTTCTTCACTTCGCTGGTCTGCTGGCCGTGGACGATGGCCACCTTGTACTGCGGGAGAGGGAAGCGGCTGACGATGTCTTCGTAGCCTGATTCAAGGTTCTGGTAGTCCAGTTTCTCGCTTTCGAATATGAGCGGATAAACGATGAATACCTGTCTTCCCAGGGAGATCTGCCTCTTCATGAAATTGTAGAGAACCGGCCTCTTGCCGTCTCCGATAAGGATGGTCTTGACCGGCTTCCTGCCCGGAGGCATCTCGTCGATGACGGAGACGTCCAAGTCGCCGTACAGGGTCATGGCCAGTGTCCTCGGAATCGGGGTCGCTGTCATGACGAGGATGTGGGGCGGAATCCCCGACGCTCCCTTGGACCAGAGGCGTGCTCTCTGCTCCACCCCGAAACGGTGCTGCTCGTCGACGACTGCGAGTCCGAGATTCTTGAACACGACGTCGTCCTCGATGAGGGCGTGCGTGCCGATTATGATCTGGACCGACCCGTCCTCAAGTCCTTCGTGAATAGGTCTCCTGGCGGCTTTCGTGGTGGATCCTGTCAGCAGCTCGCATCTCACCCCGGTCGGCTTCAGGTATTTGGATAGGTCTGCAAAGTGTTGCTGGGCAAGTACTTCCGTCGGTGCCATTATGCATGCCTGGTAGCCGTTTCCCACCGCGATGAGGGCCGACAGCACGGCGACCATGGTCTTCCCGGAGCCTACGTCACCCTGGAGGAGACGGTTCATCTGGCAGCCGCTCATCATGTCGGAGCGTATCTCCTTGATGACTCTTTTCTGGGCTCCGGTCAGGTCGTAGGGGAGTGCCTTGTAGCAGGCGTTGAACGCATCGCCGACGAGCGGCATGCGGATGCCCTGCGCCGACCTGCTCCTGACATATTTCTGCTTCAGGAGAGAAAGCTGGAGCAGGAAGAATTCCTCCCATTTGAGCCTGTACTGAGACTTTGCGAGCGCAGTCGTGTCCGAAGGGAAATGGATGTTCCTGATGGCATATTTCAGAGGGACCAGGCCTTTCTCTCTGAGGACATATTCAGGAAGCGTCTCCTGGATGTCCTCCATGGCATAGGCCAGCGCTGCGCTCACGAGGTTGTTCATCACCTTCTGGGTGATTCCTCCGTTCCTGAGCTTGTCCGTCGATGAATATACTCCAGTCAGGGTGCAGCGGCTGTTCGGGGCTCCGTCCGGCGACGGGTTGTCGATCTCGGGATGGACCATGTTGATCCTGCCGTTGAATGTGGCCGGCTTCCCGAAGAAGAGGTAGGAACTGCCCGGACGCAGGCGCTCGCAGGTGTATTTGATGCCTTTGAAGAAGATCAGTTCCATCTCTCCGCTTCTGTCCCTGACGATGACGCTCAGCCTCTGCTTCTGACCTTTCCCTGTCAGGTTGCTGCTGACGACTGTGCCGAGGATCTGGACGAAGGCGCTGTCAGGACGTACGTCGGCTATCTGCTGGATGCTTGTCCTGTCGATGAATCTGAACGGATACAGGTGGAGCAGGTCGCCTATGGTGGTGACCTCAAGTTCGCTCTTCAGGAGCATCGCCCTGCGCGGGCCCACTCCCGGAAGGAACTGCACTTCTGTGTCCAGCCTGCTCTTCATCTCTTACTGCCTGACTATGCTGTATGAATATTTCCCTGACTTTCTCGCCTTCCTGTCCGTGAGGCTGATACGGTAGACTTCCTTGCCCCATACGTTGGAGAGCTTCTTGTCGTCGAGAACCTTTGTCTCGACCGACGCGGTGAACGTCCTGGAGTCATATTTTAGATGGAACTTCTTGTCTTTCACCGTGATGGCCACGGTTCCCGGCTTAGAGACATCCACAGTCCCCCAGGTCATGAAGTTGAGCTGGTTGGGGGCGAGAGCCTCGTCGAGGACGAAATCCTCGGTGATGCTGAGGGTGCCTCCCTTGAGCCTGCTGCTTCTTGTCCACTTCTTTATCCGTGCCTCTTCCGGGAAGGCTTCCGCCAGGTCGAGGGTGAAGGAGTCCGGCGTGGAAACCACCGACCTTGCCTTGTAGTTCCAACCGTGGTTCTGAGCCACACCGTTGACATCAGGAAGGTTGTGGTAGCTGCTCTGGAACACCCAGACCTTGTACCGTTCATCAGTGAAAGTCTGGCGTGTGTAGGTTCCGACTCCGACGTCGATGATGATCGGGAGGTTGTCGCAGTAGAGGTTGAAGGTGCCCACGTCGTTGTGGTTGTGGCTCTCTTCGTTGTAGCCGCCCTTGCCGGCGAAGAACATGCCTTCCTTGTTGCTCATGTAGTGGAATTCTGTCTCCGGGTACCAGGTGTAGCTTGACGGCTCATAGCTGATTGAGGCGGCCTCGAATTCCTTTTCAACCCTAAGGCTCTCAAGGAACCTCATGAAGTCCAGGTTGGCTCCCGGCCTGGACGGCTGCTCGTTCTTGCGGGCGCAGGCGTAGCCGCACATCAGGTCGCTTCCTACAGCCTTGCCATAGCGGTAGATGAGTGACAGTCCGTCCGCGCCGCCTCTTGCGGAAGCGTCCGCGAAGTTGACCACCCAGCCGTCTCCGACATAGGATCTGACGATATATTCACCCATGTCCCTGACCATCTTGTTGTCATAGATGGTCACTTTGCCTCCTGTGATCAGGTCGAGCATGTTGAGGTAGTCGTAGAGCTTGCCGGGGGAAGAGCCCCAGTAGGACGGTCCTTCGTCGATTCCACCGTCGCCCTTGATGAGGTCGAGGAAATTGTCCACTGACTTTATTCCTTTCCAGACAGCCTGGGCGAGCCTGTCCCTGTCGTCCTCCATCAGCATGAAGCTGATCAGCGCATTGGACGTGCACCATGGAGTCCAGTTGTTCAGGACTCTGTGCGGGTCGGCGAAACCCATCCACCAGAAATCATCCCTTTCCAGATAGGAGTCCAGTTCGCGGTGCTTCAGTTCGTCCTTGAGCCTCCGGCTGAACTCCGGCTGGTACTTGTCGAACTCGGGGGCAAGGAAGTAGTAGATCCAGGAGAACATCTGGGCCATTCCTCCCTGTGTGAGCTCAAGTGTGTTGTCGCCCTTCTGAGGGATCGACCTGTGGGAAGGGGAGAGTATCGGCAGGTGGGCGGAGAGCGACCATGAGGTCATCTCGCATGTGTGGAACACTCCGTTGATGATCTGAGGGATGAATCTGCCTCTGCCTTCAGCCAGTTCGGCCGCGAACAGACAGGCGATTGCGGAATTGTTCGAGTTGATGATGTCCTCCATCACCTTGCGGTTGCCGCTCGTCTCGAATTCGAGGTAGTCCATGGCCTTGACAACCTTCCACTGGTAGTCGAGGTACCTCTCGCCGCCCTTTATGATCCTTTCCTTGTGTACGCCCATGAGTTCGTCCCATCCGGCTCTGTCTGAATATGATGGGTATGGCACCCACTTCCTGTCCATCACCAGCGACTCCTTCACTTCTTCGAATGTGGTGGAGTTCTGGATGTAGTTCCTTTCTACGCGCTCAACCGCCGCCGAATTCAAGGTGATGGCGGCAAGAGCCAGAATGATTGAAAGACGTTTCATGACAACGTGTTTTTAGCAATATGCGAATATAGTCAAAACGCCGGTCATTTCAAATCGGTACGGCAGATGTCCTGAATTGAATAATGTGAAGAAAAAATGTTAAATTTGCAAGTTATGAACATACTTGTGACCGGAGGTTGCGGCCAGTTGGGCACGGAACTCCGAAATGTTGCCGCAGGCAGCAAGGAACACTACATATTCTCTGACGTCATCTCCCTTCCCGGTGTGGAGACGCTCAACCTTGACATCACCAACATCGATGCTGTCAGGCTGGTCTGCGATTCCGAGTCTGTGGACGTGATCGTAAACTGCGCAGCCTACACCAACGTGGACAAGGCGGAGGATGATCCTGAGACAGCGATGCTGCTGAACGCGACCGCTGCGGCGAACCTGGCTGCCGTGGCCGCCGAGAGGGACGCTCTGATGGTCCATGTTTCGACTGACTATGTCTTCCACGGGGACGGCACTCTCCCTTGCAGGGAAGATTTCACGACGAATCCTCTGGGCGTGTACGGTGCGACCAAGCTGGCCGGTGAGAAGGCTGTCAAGGAGTCCGGATGCCGTTACGTCATATTCAGAACCGCCTGGCTCTATTCACCTTACGGAAAGAACTTCGTCCGCACGATGCGCTCGCTGACATCTTCTAGGGACACTCTCAATGTGGTCTTCGACCAGGTAGGTACCCCAACCTACGCCAGGGACCTTGCTTCGCTGATCCGGTCCGTGGTGGACGGACGGCTCGTCAGGGAGAACGGCATCTACCACTACAGCAACGAAGGTGCGATCTCCTGGTACGATTTTGCGAAGGCCATCTGCGAGCTCAGCGGAAACACCTGTGACATAAGGCCTTGCCACACCAGCGAATTCCCTTCCAAGGCGGAGAGGCCGGCATTCTCCGTCCTCGACAAGACCAAGGTCAAGGAGACCTTCGGGGTCGTCGTGCCTTACTGGAGGGATTCCCTGAAGGACTGCATCGCCAGGATAGTTGAAATGGAAAATACTTGATAATCTTATATCTATGAAAGGAATCGTACTGGCAGGAGGCAGCGGAACGCGCCTCTATCCCATCACGAAAGGCGTGAGCAAGCAGATGCTTCCCGTCTATGACAAGCCTATGGTGTACTATCCGATTTCCGTGCTCATGATGGCAGGGATCAGGGAGATACTTATCATATCCACACCGGCAGACCTTCCTGGTTTCAAGCGCCTGCTTGGAGACGGAAGCGACTACGGGGTCGAGTTCACCTATGCTGAACAGCCTTCTCCTGACGGTCTTGCACAGGCTTTCATCATCGGTGAGGAGTTCATCGGTGACGACTGCGCCTGTCTGGTTCTTGGAGACAACATATTCCAGGGCTCCGGTTTTTCAGCACAGCTTTCAGAGGCTGTACGTGCGGCTGAGCAGGATGGCAACGCCACCGTCTTCGGCTACTGGGTGAGCGATCCGGAAAGGTACGGTGTCGCTGAATTCGACCAGGACGGGAAATGCCTCAGCATCGAGGAGAAACCGGCTCATCCGAAGAGCAACTTCGCTGTGACCGGTCTGTATTTCTACCCTAACGAAGTGGTGAGGATCGCCAAGTCCATCAAGCCGTCCGCCCGAGGTGAACTTGAGATCACCTCCGTCAACCAGGAGTTCCTCTCGATGGGGAAGCTGCATATTCAGAAACTGGGGCGCGGATTCGCATGGCTTGACACCGGCACCCATGATTCCCTGGCTGAAGCGTCCACCTACATCGAAGTCATCGAGAAGAGACAGGGCCTCAAGGTCGCCTGTCTTGAGGAAATAGCCTTCATGAACGGGTGGATTGATGCCGACAAGCTGAGAAGTCTTGCTGCACCGATGCTCAAGAACCAGTACGGCCAGTATCTGATCAAAGTCGCAGAAGGAAGATGAATGTAATTGAAACAAGCATCGAAGGCGTGGTGATAATCGAACCGCGCCTGTTCAAGGATGACAGAGGCTATTTCTTCGAGTCATTCAATGAGGGAGAGTTCACCTCCAAGGTGGCTCCTGTCCGCTTTGTCCAGGACAACGAGAGCAAATCGTCCTACGGGGTGGTCCGCGGCCTTCATTTCCAGAAAGGAGAGCACGCCCAGGCCAAGCTTCTCCGTGTAGTGCGGGGCGCCGTGCTTGACGTGGCAGTGGACATCCGTCCGGGATCTCCTACCTTCGGCCGGCATGTCGCAGTCGAACTGACAGAGGAGAACCACCGTCAGCTGTTCATCCCCAGGGGGCTGGCCCACGGATTCAGCGTGTTGAGCGAGGAAGCCGTGTTCCAGTACAAGTGCGACAATTTCTACTGCCCTTCATCGGAAGGGGCTGTGGCATGGGACGACCCGGATCTCGGAATCGACTGGAGGATCCCTGCTGACAAGGTCCTGCTGTCTCCGAAAGATTCGGCGCATCCGAGACTCGCCGATCTCGCATTATGTATGAATATGTAATATACCGTACGAACAATCATGGACTTCAAGAGAAACATAGTCATCACCGGCGGTGCCGGATTCATCGGCAGCCACGTCGTCAGGCTTTTCGTAAAGAAATATCCTGACTACAGGATAATCAACCTTGACTGCCTTACCTATGCGGGCAATCTGGCCAACCTCAAGGATGTCGAGAACGAACCGAACTACGTCTTCGTCAAGGCTGACATCTGCGACTACGAGGAAGTGAGGAAGGTCATGGCTTACTATTCGGTCGACGGAATAATCCATCTTGCCGCAGAAAGCCATGTGGACCGTTCCATAGTCGATCCGTTCACTTTCGCCAGGACCAATGTCATGGGCACTCTGACTCTGCTTCAGGCTGCCAGGGAGGCCTGGGAGCCTCAGGGATGGGAAGGAAAAAGATTCTACCACATCTCAACTGACGAGGTCTACGGCGCCCGCGAACTCACCCATCCGGAAGGAATCGAGCCGCCGTATTCTACAGTGGCTTCCGGCGAGCATCATCTCGCCTACGGTGAGAAGTTCTTCACCGAGGACTTGAAATACCAGCCTCACAGCCCGTATTCAGCCGCCAAGGCATCCAGTGACCATTTCGTCCGTGCCTACCATGACACCTACGGCATGCCGACGATCGTGACGAACTGCTCCAACAACTACGGACCTTATCAGTTCCCTGAGAAGCTGATTCCTCTTTTCATCAACAACATCAGGAACCGCAAGCCTCTTCCGGTCTACGGCAAAGGGGAGAACGTCAGGGACTGGCTCTTCGTTGAGGACCACGCCAGGGCGATCGATCTGATCTTCCACAAGGGTGCGGTGGCTGAGACTTACAACATCGGTGGCTTCAACGAGTGGAAGAACATCGACCTCATCAAGATTCTCATCAAGACCACCGACCGTCTCCTCGGCAGGGCTGAAGGCGAAGATATTGATCTTATCACCTATGTAACCGACCGCAAGGGGCACGATCTGCGCTATGCCATCGACTCCTCCAAACTGAGGGACCAGCTCGGCTGGGAACCTTCACTCCAGTTCGAAGAGGGTATCGAGAAGACCGTGAAGTGGTACCTTGACAACCAGGACTGGCTTGACAACGTCACCAGCGGAGAGTATGTCAAGTACTACGAGCAGATGTATAAGTAACCGCTTCTAAATTATTGCTATATAATAATTTGAGTATTCGCGCCACTGTTCGAGAAATAGTGGTGCGAATCTTATTTTCCGGTAGTTCGGCTTGTATTGTCATTTCTGTGATCGCTGCATCAGGAGGACTTGAAGCAATACTTTAGGTACGCCTGCGGCAGGAGTGTTTCCGGGGTAAAACAATAGGGGGCGGTCGTGAAACCGTCCCCTAATGTTCTGGAATTGTCTTTCCCGTTCGGTAAGGAGTTCTGAAGATAGACACCGTGTCCCACATTTCTGCTGTCTTGGCGGCCTTGAACAAGTCAGGGAGTTCCGCGTTTGACCTCTGTCAGCCTTTGCCTTGTATCGGACAGCACTGCAAAGATATAACGTTAATTTGTAACTTCCAAATATTTTTGCAACTAATTGATAAAATAAATTATCAGACCTTATCTAAACGATTGCATAACAAATGATTACCACTGAAAATTTTTATTTGAAGCAATGGTTTAGATAAGGCTGATAATGCGAAAAATCCTGACAGTCGGTGGTCCCAAGCCGCACGAAAATCTGTCAAAACAACGGCTGTCAGGAAGGGGGAAATTCTCAGGAATCTGCTAACCGTTGACCGGAGTCACCATGTTTCCTTCGACTTGTTCAACCTGGCTGGCGATGATTTCATAGGATGTCCTCTCCACTCCGTCGCTGCCGGTGTACTGGTGAGTCTTCACCCTTCCAAGCACATAGATCGGACATCCTTTACTGATGATTTCAAGATTCGGAATGTTCCTTCCTTGCCAGGCGGTGACACTGTGCCAGGTGGTTTCGATGATCGGTTCGCTGTTCCTGCTCTTGTACGCCAGGTTTGTGGCGACTGAAAAGTGAGCGACTCTTGATTCTCCTACCGTGTTGATGTTGACATTGCCGACATTCCCGCGGATTTCGATTCTGTTCATTTGTTCCATATTCCATAGTTTTTTGTTTCGTTGCAAATATTGCCTGAATAACTGTCAATCTCCTAAAGATTCGTCAATTCGTACTTCTGTTTTTCTCTTTCTTTCGGTTCTGTACGGTTTCTTTATGCGCGGGGGACGCAGGTGGGGACCGGCTCAGCGGTCATTCTTTTATGATTGTTTTCGCTTTTGACGGAAATCTGCCGCATCTTTGAGAAGCTGTTTTGAAATGGTTCACAAAATTTGTTATAGAAGATTTTTGAGGATGAATTTTCTCTTGAAGAAGGAGCATAGCAGTAGCTATGTGACTGATGAAAGAGGAAATTCAGACCAAAAAGATTCATAAAAAATAAAGTTTACCATTTCAAAACAGCTTCTGAGAAGCCGGTCGGATTCGTGTAGTCTGTCGGCAGGAGAAACAACGATCATCAAAGCTATGGAAGACGAGAAAACAATGAAAACAAGGGTCTGTCTGGAATGCGGGCATCCTCTTCCTCCGGGCCGCAGCGACATGAAGTTCTGTTCGGTCTCCTGCAGGAGCAGGTGGCATTACAGGCTTTCCGGGTCGAACAGGGGGATGAGGTTGAAGACCATCGGTGCAATCAACCGGAACTATGACATCCTCTGTTCGCTTCTGGAGGAAGGGACAGTGTCGATCGATGTTCCTGACCTTTCGGCCATGGGATTCAATTTCGACTGCATAACATCCTATCACAAGGTGCGGAAGCACAACGAATACAGGGTCTATGACATCAAGTTCTTCAAGTCCGAAAGCCGCGTCTTCGGCCTCGGCAGGGCGGGCGCTCAGGAAAGAAGGACCAAGAAATAAATTGAATCCAGCGAAAAAATGATTATATTTGAATTTCATAGTGAAAGGACCAGCGATGAAATTCACACTTAAGGCAAAGGATTCCGCATCTTCGGCGAGGACAGGGGTGTTCACCACGGACCATGGTGAAGTCCGCACCCCCATATTCATGCCGGTGGGAACCGTGGGCTCCGTCAAGGGAGTCTACCACAGGGACCTTGTGCAGGACATCAATGCAGAGATCATCCTGGGGAACACCTACCATCTCTACCTCAGGCCTGGGCTGGACACGCTCAACAAGGCCGGGGGACTGCACCGTTTCGAGTCCTGGAACGGCCCGATCCTGACCGACAGCGGGGGATTTCAGATATTCTCCCTGACGAAAATCAGGAAGATCACCGAGGAAGGATGCAAGTTCCAGTCACACATCGACGGCTCGAGGCATATGTTCACGCCGGAGAACAACGTGGACACCCAGAGGATGATCGGATCGGACATCATGATGGCTCTGGACGAGTGCTGTCCTGGAGATGCGGATGAAAGGTATGCCGCAAAGTCGCTGAAGCTCACCCAGGGCTGGCTCGAACGTTTCTACAGGAGGTTCTGCGAGACGGAGCCGCTCTACGGCTACGACCAGGCCATGTTCCCTATCATCCAGGGCTGCGTCTATCCTGAACTTCGCAGGCGCGCCGTAGACCATGCAGTCACCCTGACGGGGGACTGTGCGGGGGTCGGAGGCTACGCCATAGGGGGACTGGCCGTGGGAGAGCCTGCTGAACAGATGTATGAGATGCTCGAAATCGTGTGTCCTCTCCTGCCGGAGGACCGTCCGCGCTACCTCATGGGTGTCGGAACGCCGGCAAACATCCTCGCGGCAATATCCAGGGGTGTGGACATGTTCGACTGCGTAATGCCTACGCGAAACGGGAGGAACGGCATGCTGTTCACCTGGAACGGAATCATGAACATGCGCAATTCCAAGTGGCAGGATGACTTCTCGCCGCTGGATCCTGACGGGGCGTCATTCGTGGACCGTGAATGTTGCAAGGCTTATCTCCACCATCTTTTCATCGCTAAGGAGATGTTCGCCGCGATGGTTGCAAGCGAGCACAACCTTGCCTTCTACCTGGATCTGGTCCGTCAGGCCAGGGCGCACATCGAGGCGGGGGATTTCAGCCTCTGGAAGGAAGAGACCATCAGAAAAGTGACAACCAGACTATAGCAAGAAATGGCAGCACCAGGTTTCCAGAGAATAGACAGGTACATCATAAAGAAGTTCATATCGACCTTCTTCGTGGCCCTGTTGTTCATCATCGGAATCATCATAATATTCGACATCTCCGAGAAGGTCGATGACTTTGTGGGGAAGCATGCTCCTCTCCATGCCATCGTTTTCGACTACTACGTCAATTTCATCCCGTACTTCATCAACATGTTCAGCCCTCTGTTCGTGTTCATCACTGTGATCTTCTTCACATCCAGGATGGCTGCCAACAGTGAGGTCATCGCCATTCTCTCCTGCGGGGTGAGCTACAAGAGGATGCTGCTGCCGTACTTGATCTCGGCACTCCTGATATTCATGCTCTCTCTCTCGATGAATCTGTGGATAATTCCACGGTCGAACGTTGAGAGACTCAAGTTCGAGCAGACTTACGTCAATCACAAGCGGCAGGACGCAAACACCAACGTCCATTATCAGATAGAGGACGGAAAGTTCGCCTATGTACAGTCCTTCACCACCTGGAACAACACCGCCAACCATTTCACTCTCGAGGAAATACGTGACAACAAGATAGTCAGCAAGCTTTCAGCGGAGAAGGCCCAGTGGGACAGTACCATGGGTGGATGGAAGCTCACCAACTGGTTCATCCGGGAATATTCGGAAGGCCTTGGGGACAAGGTCAGGACAGGCGTGAAGATGGACACGGTCATCAATCTCACTGTGACCGACTTCTACCGCAACAAGAAGACGGTCGAAACTCTTCCGATTGACCAGCTCAACGATCTGATCAAGACTCAGAACATGCGAGGCGACCCTAACGTGATGTACGCTGACATAGAGAAGCACACGAGGTTCACGCTTCCTTTCTCGGTCTTCATCCTCACGATCATGGGAGTCTGTCTCTCTTCCCGCAAGCGCAGGGGAGGCATCGGCCTGAACATTGGCATAGGCATCGCGTTGAGTTTCACCTACATCCTTTTCCTCCGCTTCAGCCAGATGTTCGTCTATTCAGGGGCTTTGCCTACAGTGGTGGCCCTCTGGCTGCCGAATGTCGTCTTTGCCGCAGTCGCCGCCGTCATTTATTACAAAGCTTCAAGATAACAACTTTCAATGAATATGCTCAAAGTCAAGATCGTCAACAAGTCCCAGTGGCCTGACCCGTTCTATGCCACGGAAGCCTCCGCCGGAATGGACCTCCGCGCCGACATCACCGAACCCTTCACACTGAAGCCTCTGGAGCGCCGTCTGGTGCCTACCGGGATATTCATTGAACTTCCTGTCGGTTATGAGGCCCAGGTCCGTCCTCGCAGCGGTATGGCCGCGAAGCATGGCATCACTGTCCTCAACACTCCCGGCACCATTGACGCCGACTACAGGGGAGAGGTCAAGGTCTGCCTTGTGAATGTCTCCAACGGCGAGTTCGAAATCGTTCCCGGTGAGAGAATCGCGCAGATGGTCGTGGCTGCCCACGAGAGAGTGGAATGGGTCGATGTCGAGGTACTTTCTGACACGGCGCGCGGTTCCGGCGGTTTCGGAAGCACCGGAAAGAACTAGTCTCCTTTTCTGGAACAGCGCTGAGTCCTTCAGCCTATGACTTCTTGATCTTACCTGTGTAGAATGCACAGAAGACCAGGTAGGCGGCACATATTCCCAGAACTATGATCGAACCGTTCTGGTTGCCCACGGCGTCAGCCAGGATGCCCATGAGAGGGGGTATGACAGCCGCACCGCAGACCCCCATGATCATCAGGCCGGAGATTCCGTTTTCAGCACCCTTGTTGCTGCTGATGGCCGCAGAGAAGATCAACGAGAAGATGCAGGAGCAGAAGAGGCCGATCCCGGCGATGAGGACGAGGACCGAGACCTCACTTCTTGCGAAGACAAGCGCCGCCAGCACCGCCACGGTGAGGAATATGTTGATCTTGAAATAGGTGGAATCCTTGCACTTGAGGAGCAGGAACGTGCCTATGAAGTTGCCCGCTGTCTTGCAGATGAAGTAGATTGTGGATCCTATTCCGGCTGCGGCCACGGTCATCCCGCATCTCTCCATGAGGAGTTTCGGGGCGATGATGTTGGTTCCGCAGTCGATTCCCACGACGAAGAATATTCCCAGGAAAAGGAGAAGGACATTCCTGTCCTTGAGCAGGGCGAGCGTCGAACCGAGTGAGACTGTGCTTTCCGAAGGGGCCTCCCTCGGGATGTCAGTCAGCCTGAGCCAGACTTCGGCGATGACGGTGATGGCTGCGAAGATAGGGAATATGTACTGCCAGTTGCCGAGTTTTGTGGCGGCGAAGGCGGCGATGAGAGGGCCGCAGAACGAGCAGATCGATTTGATGACCTGGCCGAGGGTGAGGGAACTGGTCAGGGTGTCACCGCTGACGACGTTGGTTAGCAGTGGGTTGAGGGCCACCTGGATGATTGTGTTGCCAATTCCGAGGAGGGCGAAGGCGAGCAGGCAGGTCACAACGGTGTAGTTGACCACAGGGAGGAGCATGCCGACGACTGTGATGATGTTGCTGATGTGTACCATGTTCTTCCTGCCTATCCTGTTCATCCACACGGCCACGGGGACCGAAAGGATGAAGAACCAGATGAACACCATGGACGGTACGAAGCCTGCAAGGGTTTCGCTCCATCCGAAATCTTCCTTGACATAACTGGTGGCTATTCCCACGACATCGCAGAAACCCATCACGAAGAATCCGAACAGCACAGGAAGGGCTGCCTTTGAGATTTTGTTGGCCATTGTCAGTAGTGTTTGATCAGTTTGCGTCCGGTTTTTCACGAACTTTGCCAAATATAGCAAATAATGACTAAATTTGAAGAAATGTACGGGAATGATCATCGTCCCGCAGATTTATTTTGAAATGGATGTGAAAAGACTTTACGATGCTTTCCTGGCAAGCAGGGGAGTCAATACTGACAGCCGCACTGTCGTTGAAGGGGAGATGTTCTTCGCTCTTAAAGGCGATAATTTCGATGGGAATGAATATGCCCTTGCGGCCCTGGAGAAAGGAGCCTCCTGCGCAGTCGTCACATGCGGCTCTGCTGCTGCGGCGTCTGGCGATACTAGGGTGATAGCAGTTCCTGACACCCTGGAGGCCCTGCAGGCTCTTGCCAGGCACCACAGGGAGAACACGTTCGTGGACGGGAAGAGAATCACCGTCATCGGCCTCACCGGCACGAACGGAAAGACGACCACCAAGGAACTGATCACCAGAGTCCTTTCCGTAAAATACAATGTGACAGCCACTTCCGGCAATCTGAACAACGACATCGGAGTCCCGCTCTCCCTGCTGAAGATAGGGCCGGAGACTCAGCTGGCGGTCATCGAGATGGGCGCCAACCATCCTGACGACATCGGCAAACTTGTCAAGGTCAGCGAGCCTGACTACGGACTGATCACGAATGTCGGCAAGGCCCATCTG
Organism: Bacteroidales bacterium; assembly: GCA_024398315.1. GTDB lineage: Bacteria > Bacteroidota > Bacteroidia > Bacteroidales > UBA932 > Cryptobacteroides. The sequence goes on along the minus strand of JAKSJH010000014.1, from coordinate 2,553 downwards.
CTCGGATTTGGAAGCTTCGAGGGTGTGAAGAAGGCCAAGGGGATGCTTTACGATTACATAAGCGAACATTCTGGCACCATATTCATCAATGCTGACGACCAGGTGCTTTGCGGGATGGCTGCCGGACGTCCTGGAATGAAGGCCGTGGAATATGGCATCAATTTCTGGGATGCAATGGTCCTGCCTTGCGATGCGGATCATCCTTATGTCAGAATGGCAATCCCCGAGAAAGTGGGTGGAATTGCGGAACCATCTGACGATGAGACGCTTCTGGCTCTTGAAACGCATCTCTCCGGAGCCTATAACGCCAACAACGCCGCTGCGGCGATTGCCGTCGGACTTCATTTTGGAGTCTCCCTCCAGGAAGCCATGGATGCAATCTCTGAATATGTCCCTGTGAACAACCGTTCGCAGCTCGAGAAGACGGGGACCAATGTGCTGATCAAGGATGCCTACAATGCCAATCCGACAAGCATGGCGGCTGCCCTGGACAATCTCTGCTCGATCATCTCAGACACGAAGGTCGCTCTTCTTGGAGACATGCGCGAGCTGGGGGAAGAGTCTGTCTCCGAGCATGTTCAAGTGCTCCGCCAGGTCCTTTCCATGGGACTGGACCTTGTCTGTCTTGTCGGGGAGGAGTTCGGCAAGGCCGTCGAAGCCGATAATGCCGGCGGGAAGGTCAAGTGTTTCGGGACATCAGAGGAACTGGCATCATGGCTGGATGAAAATCCTGTCCGTAACGCCACCGTGCTTGTGAAAGGCTCCCGTGGCATCAGGATGGAGACTGTCATTCCGCATCTGCAGTCATAGGCTTCCTGAACAGCTTCAATGTCAGCCCCGTCGTGGGGACTTTGTCTATGTGCTTCTGAATCAGGTATCTGGCAAGCATGCTGACAAAGTAGCCTATTGTCAGTCCTACTATCGCTCCGACGACTACGTCCATGAAGAAATGCTTCCCGACGAAGATTCTGCTGGACCCTACCAGCGCCGCCCAGAGGAATGAAAAGATGAAGAACAGGTTATAGGTGTGTGATGTGTCGTTCCTGAACCCTATCGTCAGGCAGGCGGCTATGGCGAATGCGTTTGCTGAGTGCGCCGAGAAGAATCCGAAGAATCCGCCGCGTCCTTCCAGAATCTCGATTCCTCCGCTGACCATCCTGTAGTTCCAGCTGGGTCTCAGTCTGCACACCGAGTTCTTTATCAGGTTGGCGAACTGGTCGCAGATTGCGAATGTGAGGGCTGCCGTGGCGAGAAGTACAAGCGCTTTCTTCCAGCCGAGTCTTATGAACAATGCAACGGCGCAGGCTGCATAGAGAGGGATCCAGACAATCTTGTTCGAGAAGAACAGCCAGAAATGGTCTGAAACCGGCCCGCTCACGCTGTTGAGGAACAGAGTGAGGTCCTGGTCGAAGCGTACCAGAGAGTCTATGAATGAAGTGCAGACCATAGGAGATCCTTGAGGTCCTTCAGACCTTCACCGCTGATTGATGAGATGAACACGTGAGGAATCTTCTTCGGAAGCCTCCTGCGCAGGTCCTTCTCGATGTCCTTGTCGATGAGGTCGCATTTGGTTATTGCCAGAACCCTTTGTTTGTCAAGCAGTTCTGGATTGTATTCCTCAAGTTCCTTGAGAAGTGTCCGGTAACTTGCGGCTATGTCCTCCTCCTCGGCGGAGACCATGAAGAGAAGAACCGAATTCCTTTCGATGTGGCGGAGGAAGCGTATTCCTATGCCCTTGCCTTCGTGGGCGCCTTCGATGATTCCCGGGATGTCGGCCATGACGAATGACTGGTCGTCATAGTAGCTCACTATTCCGAGATTCGGCTCGAGGGTGGTGAATGCGTAGTTGGCTATCTTTGGCTTGGCTGAAGTTATCGAAGCAAGCAGTGTGGACTTTCCTGCATTCGGGAATCCAACTAGACCCACGTCTGCAAGCACCTTCAGCTCAAGGATGAACCATCCCTCTTCTCCTTCTTCGCCGGGCTGGGAGAACCGGGGGGTCTGAAGGGTAGGGGTCTTGAAATTGTTGTTTCCCAGTCCTCCTCTGCCGCCTTTGCAGAGAATCCTCTCTTCGCCCGGTTCAATCATTTCAAAGAGTACTTCCTCAGTTTCGGCGTTCTTGACCACTGTCCCTACAGGAACGTCCAGGATTATGTCCTCTCCGTTCTTGCCTTTCCTGAGTGCGCCTTCTCCGTGTCCTCCCTCCTCGGCCTTGACGTGCTTGCGGTACTTGAGGTGGATGAGTGTCCAGAACTGGGGGTTCGCCCTAAGTATGATGTGTCCGCCTCTGCCACCGTCGCCGCCGTCCGGTCCCCCCTTGGGAACGTACTTGGCGCGGTAAAGATGGGTCGACCCTGCACCGCCGTGTCCCGAAGCGCAGTAGATCTTGACGTAGTCTATGAAATTAGAATCGGCCATAACTTTCGTATTGTCAGTGAATTTGTGAAACTTGAAAGGCTCCCGTGCAACAGATATGCAACAGTTTTTGTAGAAAAATAAAAAACAAACCTCATAACAAGCATAAATTTATAAAGTTGCTTTGTTGCACGGAAA
>JAKSJH010000139.1 GCA_024398315.1 Bacteroidales bacterium | reverse complement strand
CGTCGAGAATGTAAGGATCACTCCAGGCAACTTCCATAAGGCCCACCAGCAGGCCAGGGAACAGTTCGCCGCCCTTCTTGGAGTCTGCAAGCAGAACGGAACCGCAATACGCATAGGTGTCAACCACGGTTCCCTCGGCACCTACATCACGAATCTCTATGGCAACACCCCCCAGGCGATGGCGCAAGCAGCCATGGAGTGGCTGCGCATGTGCATCGACGCCTCTTTCTTCAACGTCGTGCTCTCCCTGAAGTCCAGCAACACTGTCGTGATGGTGGAAGCCTACAGGGAACTCAGCAGGATGATGGAGGCTGAAGGACATGTCTTCCCTCTGCATGTAGGAGTCACCGAAGCAGGCAACTCCGACAGTGGCAGGATCAAGAGCTGCGTTGGTTCGTCAACTCTTCTTTCGGAAGGACTGGGCGACACTGTAAGAGTCTCGCTCACCGAAGATCCTGAAGAAGAGCTGCCTGTCGCAAGGTACCTCTCCGCCAGGTACGGCAACAGGATCACATCCTCGATGGTTTCAGTAAGGATCGAGAACCGCAAGGCCGTCGTCACCTACGATTCCCCTTCGCGTGAAACCCTTATGCTCGATGCATCCTGCGACTTCGGCAAGAGACTGATGGACAAGGATCTGGACGAACTGGAGATCCTCGGCACCTATGTGTCAGAAGATGGAACGAAGGTCGATGTGACCGAAAACGGATTCGGAGAATATCTATCCGACGAGATCCTCCAGGCGGCGAGACGCCGTTTCTACAAGCCTGAATATATCGCCTGTCCTGGATGCGGCAGGACGATGTACGACCTGCAGGCCGCCTTTGAAGAAGTGAAGGCGCGCACCTCCCATCTCAAGGACACGGTGATCGCCGTCATGGGCTGCATCGTCAACGGACCCGGAGAGATGGCTGACGCCGACTGGGGCTACGTAGGTGAAGGCAACCACAAGGTCACCATCTACAAAGGAAAGAAACCGGTCCTGCGCCACGTCAGTGACACGGAAGCGGTTGACAGACTGATAGAGCTTATCGAGAGCTCGAAGGAATAGTTGCGAGGACAGTCTCGCAGGCTCTGGTCAAGTCACCGAGTCTGACATTTAGTTCGGCATCCAGTGGGAGATACATGTCAATCCTGGAGCCGAATTTTATTATTCCGCACTGCTTGCCCCTTTCAACGGAATCCCCTTCCCTGGAGTAGCACACGATCCTTCTTGCGAAGGTGCCGGCTATCTGCTTGAACATTATCTCGCTGCCGTCGGCATTGCGGATGACGGTGGAGGAATGCTCGTTCTTCTCGGATGCCTTGGGAAGGAAAGCGAGGAAGTAATTGCCTGGATGGTACTTGTAGTAGGAGATTTCACCGTCCATCGGCCAGAAATTGGAATGCACGTCGAAGAAGTTCATGTAGACCGAGACCTGTATCCTCTCAGCCTTGAAATACTCCTTCTCGAAGACTTTCTCGATGATTACGACCTTTCCGTCGGCGACGGAAGTGACAGTGCCGACGCCACCTTCAGGAGTCTTGCGGGCGGGAACACGGTGGAACCACAGAACGAACGCCGCGAAGAGAACGAGGACGGCGACAACCGGAAGGTACACCGCCTTTGCCTCAACGAAGATGAGGACCAGCGCGCAGATGACGGCCACAGCGGCCCAGACGCCGCCTATGGTACCGTAGGAATCTTTGTCAATCTTCATCAGTTTCATAAAGTTCTGCGAAATATAAGCAAAAAGCGGATAAAAACAAACCTACAGAAGATCCATCAGCGCCAGATAGATCGCTCCGAGCGGCATCGCCATCAGCGTGCTGTCGAAACGGTCCAGCAGACCGCCATGTCCAGGAATGAGATTGCCGGAATCCTTCACACCGTAGACTCTCTTCCACTGCGATTCGTAAAGGTCGCCGTAGACACCGGAGACAGACATGATCAGCGCGAGGATAAGCGAATGGACCAGAGGGAACTTGAGGACACCTGTCTCGAAAAGGATCCAGGCCGAAAGCACAGCCGTGATGACACCGCCGAAGAATCCGACCCAGGTCTTCTTCGGGGAGACCTCCGGGAAGAGTTTCTTAGGAAATATCTTGCCCAGTGATATTCCGAAAGTGAAAGCCCCGACATCCGTGCACCAGATGATGATGAAGAAGCAGAGCAGGAGCTGGCCGCTGAAATTCCCGGCCTTGTCGAATGCGATCAGATTGGAAAGCGCCAGAGGGATCGCGATGTAGACAAGTCCTGTGTAGATGTTGGAGAATTTGCCGTATTCATCCTTGTCCTTGACATAGAGCGAGTTGATCATCACTATGAAAAGAGGGATCATCGACAGTCCGACAAGCCTGATCGGAATGTGGTAGCTGCACCTGATGAACATCAGGATGAATAGGATGATTCCGGCCATGATGGCCAGCACCTTCGAGAAAGTGTACATCCTGCCCATGGTGATGTTGTAGAATTCACCCAGCATCACAGCCATCATGAAAATGAGGAGCCCGGCGAAGAGGAACTTGTTGAACAGAAGGCACGCGATCATGATGATCACGAACACGGTGCCGGATATGGATCTGACTACGACGTTGTTCATTCTCCAGGGGTTTCCGTTGCTTCCTCCGTATTGTCAGGATCCTGGACCGGAGCCGTCTCCGGTGCAGGCTGGACTTCGTCGCCCTCAGGCTTTACCTTCGGACCGAGAATCTTCTCGATGTCCTCGGCGAAGATAACTTCCTTCTCAAGAAGGAGCTGTGCCATGGTGACGAAACCGTCCATGTTGTCCTCGAGGATCCTGCGGGTCCTTTCACGGACTTCGGCGACGATGTCCTTCACCTCCTGGTCCATCAGCTCGGCTGTCTTCTCGCTGTAAGGCTTGGTGAGGTCATAGCCCCTCGCCCCGGTCGAATCGTAGAATGAAAGCTGACCGACCTTCTCGCTCATTCCGTAGTACTGGACCATCGCATAGGCCATGGCCGTCAGTCTCTCAAGGTCGTTGAGAGCACCGGTGGCAGGCTCGCCGTTGATGATCTCCTCGGCCACGCGACCTCCGATGAGTGCGCACATCTGGTCAATCATGCAGGACTTGGAGACAATCTTCCTCTCGCCCGGCAGGTACCAGGTGAGTCCCAGGGCATTGCCTCTCGGAATCAGACTTACCTTGAAAACAGGATCTGAATATGGCAGAAGCCAGCCGACGGTTGCATGTCCCGCTTCGTGGTAGGCTGTGGTCTTCTTCTCGGACGGAGTCATGATGGAATTCTTCCTCTCCAGTCCGCCGATTATCCTGTCGACAGCATCCAGGAAGTCCTGGAGGTCGACCTCTGACTTGTCCTTCCTGGCTGCGGTGAGAGCCGCTTCATTGCAGACATTGGCGATGTCGGCTCCTGAGAATCCAGGAGTGTGCTGGGCCATGAAGTTCACGTCGAAGTCCTTGCTTACCTTGAGGCCGCGGATGTGCACATTGAATATCTCCTCCCTCTCCTTGAGTTCAGGAAGCTCGACATGGATCTGCCTGTCGAAACGGCCTGCGCGCATGAGCGCCTTGTCGAGGATGTCGGCCCTGTTGGTCGCCGCAAGGATGATGACACCGGAATTGGTGTCGAAACCATCCATTTCGGTGAGAAGCTGGTTGAGAGTGTTCTCACGTTCGTCGTTGGAGGAGAAGCCGGCGTTCTTGCCTCTTGCGCGGCCAACTGCATCGATCTCGTCGATGAAGACGATGCACGGCGCCTTCTCCTTGGCCTGACGGAAGAGATCCCTGACCCTGGACGCACCCACTCCGACAAACATCTCCACGAAGTCCGATCCGGAGATGGAGAAGAAAGGAACGTTAGCCTCACCGGCGACAGCCTTCGCAAGAAGGGTCTTTCCGGTTCCCGGAGGCCCTACGAGGAGGGCACCCTTCGGAATCTTGCCTCCGAGAGAGGTGTACTTGGCGGGATTCTTCAGGAAATCAACTATTTCCATCACTTCCTCCTTGGCACCGTAAAGACCGGCGACATCCTTGAAGTTGACGTTCACCTTGTCCTTGTCGGCCAGCTTGCCAGTGGCCTTCCCGACGTTGAAGACACCTCCGGGACCACCCGGCCCGCCGTTCATGTTCTTGCCGAAGCCCCTGAACATCCAGACCCACATAAGGATAAGAAGGACGAATGGAAGGACCCATTCAAGAATATGCGAGAAGACTTTCTCGTTGTTCTCCACGACAACCTTGAACTGGTCCTGAGGGGCCAGCGAACTGTTAAGGCTGCCGAAATCCTTTTCAGCATCGAACTTGTCCGAAACGAGGAAGAAGAAATGAGGGGAGGCGGTAGGGACCTTGCCTCCGAACATTGATGAATACTTAGAGATGCGGTCAGGCCTTATGGTGATCGTGCCGCGGAAGTCGTTCCTCACATAGGTCACTTCCTTGATGTCGCCCTCCGAGGCCATCCGGCAGATCTCCGCCCACTCGACCTTCTGCGGGTTGGCACCAGGATTCTTGAACAGGAGCCAGCCTATTCCCAGCAGCAGGATGAAATAGAACCAGGAGAAATTGATTCTGAACCTGAATTCCTTAGGAGGTTTGTTCCCGCCTCCGGGGTTGTTTCTTCCGACTTCAGGCATCTCAGTCCTCCTCCACTTTTGCAACAGTCTTCCTCTTGCTCTTCGGCCTGTCCTTGTAGACCTTCTGAGGCGCATCGGCCCAGAGTTCCTCAAGACGGTAGAAGTCCCTGTATTCTGTAAGGAATATGTGGGCGACGATGTCGCCGTAGTCTAGGATGATCCAGAAATTGTTCTCCATGCCCTGAGTGCGGATCGGCTTCCTGCCGAGAAGACGCATCTGCTCGATGACGTTGTCCGCTATTGCATTGACATTGGTGGTTGAATCCGCATTGCAGATCACGAAATGGTCTGTGATTGCCGTGCCGAGGGGTCTGAGGTCTACACCGACCACATTCTGTGCTTTCTTGTCCAGCATGGCATCAGCCATTACGCGAAGATCGTGAGTTATCATAATTCGTGTGATTTTCTTAAATTTGCATATTCTCTAGCATACAAATATAATACAAATTCTCTACCAATGAAAGAATCCCTGTCCGTTATCTGGCTTGATGAGGTGGATTCCACTAATTCTGAAGCACTTGCGGCTGCAGACGGCTCTGACGGAATGTCAGTCGTGGCGGCTGTCAGACAGATTTCGGGCCGTGGTCGTAGAGGCAGCCGCTGGCTGTCTTCTCCCGGGATGAACCTTACATTCTCCCTTGTAGTCCGTTACGGCAGGAACGGTGTCCCGGCCATCGCGGCGCGTGACCAGTTCGCGATAAGCGAGGCCGCATCACTCGCCGTGGCTGACTATCTTGCCGGCAATGGCATCGAGGCGAAGGTCAAATGGCCGAACGACATCTATGTCAATGACCGGAAGATCTGCGGGATCCTGATAGAGAACAGCCTGAGCGGGTCCAGTGTCAGCAGAAGCGTGATCGGGATAGGACTTGACGTGAACCAGAAGGACTTCCCTCCTGAAATACCCAACCCGACCTCCATGTCTCTCCTGACCGGCAATGAATATGACCTGAGGGCCGAACTTCCCAGGCTCCTGGAGAACCTGTGCGCCAGCCTCCGACGACTTGGAACTCAGCATGAGGAATTCTGCGGCAGGCTCTATCTCAAGGACGTGATTTCTGAATATTCAGACCTCACCTGCGGGGGTCTGTCGTTCAGGGGCAGAATAAGGGGAGTCTCCCCTGTCGGAATGCTTCTGATAGAAAAAGAAGAAGGCGAACTTAAGGAATTCGCCTTCAATGAGATAAAGTATGTTATCCAAACTTGATTCTAGCCTCTGAGCTCCTTGATTGCCTGAGCCGGGTCCTCTGCCTTGAAGACAGAACTGCCAGCCACGAGCATAGTCGCTCCGGCATCGATGAGGGTCTTTGCATTAGCCTTGCCGACACCACCATCGACCTCGATGTCCTTGACTACTCCCCTTCTGTCCATCTCGGCCTTCAGCGTCTTGATTCTGTCAACCGATTCCTCGATGAACTTCTGTCCTCCGAAGCCGGCGAACACAGACATGATCAGGAAGAAGTCCACGTCTTCGATGTAAGGGAAGAGCTTCTCGACCGGAACGTCAGGATCGATTGCGAGACCGGCCTTGGCTCCGCATGACTTCACGAGCGCAATCACCTCGCGAGGGTCCTTGCCGGCATCTTCGCAGGCCTCCAGATGGAAACTGATGAGCTGTGCGCCCACCTTTGCGAAACGCTCGATGTACTTGTCCGGATTGACGATCATGAGATGGACGTCCATCGGAACTGTCATCACCTTGGCCATGGCCTCGGCAAGAGGGAATCCGAAAGAAATGTTGGGAACTGATATGGTCTCTGCCGACAAGGAAATGCTGCGGCAGGCGGCGATGACCGGAACGCCGAAGGAAATGTTGGGAACGAATGTTCCGTCCATCACAGCGATGTGGATGAGGTCCGCATTGTCGTTGATCATCCTGAGATCAGGCTCCAGATTGAGGAAATTGCCTGAAAGTATTGAAGGTGCGATCTTTACCATATTCATTCGTTATTAATGGGAATGCAAATATAGTAAAAGACGGCGATTATTCGAAATTGGTCACCACATCGACGAGGTGGGAGGTGAACTTGTCCAGCGATGCCAGTTCGAGCCTTTCGTCAGGAGAGTGGACACCACGGAGGGTCGGACCGAACGAAATCATGTCGAGTCCCCCGAACTTCTCGTCGAAGAGACCGCATTCGAGTCCGGCGTGTATCGCCCTCACCTTCGGCTCATTGCCGAAAAGCTTCTTGTAGGAGTTCACACAGACTTCGAGTATGTGGGAATTGACGTTCGGCTTCCAGCCGGGATACTCGGAGACATGCTCCACGTCCGCTCCCCTGCTGGAGAAGCACTCGTTTACCCTGGCGGCAATCTCCTTCTTTGAGGACGGCACGGAACTGCGCTGCGAGGTGACCACCTTTATCTTGTCCTCGGAGAATGCCACTGAAGCCAGGTTGGTCGAGGTCTCGACGAGCCCCGGGATGTCAGGGCTCATTGCGATGACACCATGAGGGCATGCGGCCATCGAGGCGATGAAGTTCGCGGCAGACTCCGGATCGAGAGGCATGGATGAAGTCTTAGCCTCATCGACTGTCGACCAGAGATTAGGCTCCGTCCCGGAATATTCAGAAAAGAGTTCCCTTGAGAAGACATTGAA